>CALLVC010000023.1 GCA_938010785.1 uncultured Saprospiraceae bacterium | reverse complement strand
CAAAGTAAAATAATTAATTAGCCATTTATGAGTTCATCTAATTCAACCTAAACGAGCCTACTGCTCCCTGCCTACTGCCTACCCTTCCCAAACACCCGCCGCATCGTTGCCATATTTCGTTCAGGAATACTTTCGGGTTCTTCGTAATGCGCTAGTGCCTGTTCCACACTTTCTTCTCTAAGCAAATGCAAAAGCGGAAAAGGTGACCGATTTGTATGATTCGTAACATCATTTTTATCGGTCCCATCAAACTGATAATCAGGATGAAAAGAGGCAATTTGCAGTACTCCGTCCAAACGGAGCGCAAATATAAGCCTATTAGCGAATGCTAAGAAGTCTAAATAGTCATTAAAGTCATTTAAAGTGTTGGGAATGATGATAATGGTAGTTTCTGTGGAAGAATTGGGGGTATTATTTAAAAAAGTAGCTTCCTTTTGCAAAAGCAAAGCCAATGCTTCCCAATTGGTTCCTTCATAAAGGGCATAGCGAATCGTATTTTGCACAAAAGGCTTCTTCGCAAAAGGGCAGAGATTGTAACGAATGACAAAATCATTAATCCAATCTTTTGTTATTTTTTGATAATCTAGGCTCATTTTCGCTACCCTAATTAAAGATTAAGGTTTTCTCCTAAAAAATTTGAAACACAAAAGCTACAAAGAACACAAAAGAAATGAACAAAAAATTTATTAAAAAGCCTTTTGTTAATCTCTTTTGTGCTCTTTTGATGCTTTTGTGTTTCAAAAAAATCTGATTTTAGACTTTTCTGTTTTTAGAGAAAATCTTAAATTGAAAATTAAAAAATATTAAAACTATGGGAAAAATTACTACCTTTTGCCCCGTATTCCTAAATATAGCGAACAAAACATAATAAATAACCAACTTCAATGACTTTATCAACTTTAGACTGGTCCATCATGGGCTTATACTTTTTATTCGTCCTCGTGGTCGGATTAATGGTCTCCAGAAAAGCAGGAGATAGTGTAGATGATTTCTTTTTATCAGGTCGAAATATGACTTGGTGGCTTTTAGGTATCTCTATGGTCGCTACAACTTTTTCGGCAGATACGCCCAATTTAGTTACAGACTTGGTGAGACAAAATGGGGTTTCTGGTAACTGGGGTTGGTGGGCATTTTTGTTAACGGGTATGTTAACGGTATTTGTCTACGCCAAACTGTGGCGAAGGTCCAATGTCTTGACAGATGTAGAATTTTATGAATTGCGATATAGTGGACCAGCCGCTGCCTTTCTAAGAGGGTTTAGAGCCTTATACTTGGGCTTGGTTTTCAATGTTTTGGTAATGGGTGCCGTCTCCTTAGCCGCGGTCAAATTTGGGGAAGTGGTCTTAGGGATGCCAGGTTGGCAAACCTTGCTAATAGCAGGTTCAATTACCTTAGCATATAGTACTTTTGGTGGATTAAAAGCAGTAATTATAACAGACTTTGTTCAATTCATTTTAGCAATGATTGGGTCAATATGGGCTTGTATTTATCTTTTAGGCCTGCCAGAAGTAGGCGGTTTATCCAATTTAATTGCCCATGAAAATGTAAGTGATAAATTGAGTTTATTACCTGACTTTGGCAATCCAGACGTGTGGGTTCCTGTAATTTTAGTCCCCTTAGCAGTACAATGGTGGGCCTCTTATTATCCGGGGTCAGAGCCAGGTGGTGGTGGCTACATAGCCCAAAGAATGTTTTCCGCCAAGGATGAAAAAAATGCAGTTGGTGCAACGCTTTTATATAATGCTGCCCATTATGCGCTTCGACCTTGGCCTTGGATTTTGATAGCATTAGCTTCCTTAATCGTATTTCCAGAAATGGCAGATATTCAACGTGCGTTCCCTAACCTCTCCGCAGATAAGTTAGGTCATGATGTGGCTTATCCTGCTATGTTGACCAAATTACCTTCAGGCTTATTAGGTTTAGTAGCCGCATCTTTGGTAGCCGCATTTATGTCCACTATGTCTACTCAATTAAATTTGGGCGCATCCTATTTAGTCAATGATTTTTATCAACGATTTTTCAAACCAGACGCTTCTCAATCAGAGTTGGTTTGGGCGGGTCGAGCATTTACAGTCGTCTCTGCCATCTTAGGTTTAGGCTTAGGGTTGGTACTAACCAATGCTGGACAAGCCTTTAATTTACTATTATTATTAGGTGCAGGAACTGGATTAATTTATATTTTAAGATGGTTCTGGTGGCGAATCAATGCGATGACAGAGATTGTAGCGATGATAGCCTCCTTAATTATTGCTGGATATTTCACCTTTCTACATGATGGATTAGGCATTATGGAATTGGCTGGCTGGCAAAAAACAGTAAGTGGTGCTGTGTTGACGACCATCACTTGGGTAGCAGCAACCTATTTCACCGCACCTACGGATGATAAAACACTGCGAAAATTTTACCGCCTAATCAAACCAGGAGGAAATGGCTGGGATGCCGTCATTGATAAAGCGAATGCGGAAGGGGATACTATGAAAAAAGAGCAAGGACAATTACCTTTTGAAATATTATGTTTTGTGGTAGGTTGTATTACCATTTATAGTGCCTTATTTGCTACGGGTAATTGGATTTATGGGAATACCATGCCAGCAGCTATTTTGACGGGCATTACAGGTGTCGGGCTTTTCTTTTTGATTACTGCTTGGGGGAAATTGCAGCATGAGTAAAACAAAAACGGCGCTTCAACCGAAGTTGAAGCGCCATTTTTTTATATCTATCTAAAGAGATAAACGTGTGGGTTGATTAGTAACGACCACCGCCGCCACCGTATCCGCCGCCACCGCCGTAGCCGCCTCCGCCGCCACCACCGTAGCCACCACGGCCTCCGCCGCCGCCACCGTAGCCGCCACGACCACCGCCGCCGCCACCGTAGCCACCACGACCACCGCCGCCTCTACGGCCACCACGATCTTCTCTTGGTTCAGCTTTCTTTACAACAATAGTTCTTCCGTCTAATTCAGCATCGTTTAAGTCGTCAATTGCAGCTTGTGCTTCGTCGTCGTTGTCCATTTCTACAAATCCAAAACCTTTAGAACGTCCAGTAAATTTGTCAATAATAATCTTTACGGAAGATACCTCTCCGTACTGTTCAAATGCATCACGTAAATCACCTTCCTCGGTGTTAAAACTTAGTTTTGCAACAAAAATGTTCATAAATAAAAAATTAAAAAATAAAATAAAAAATTAAAAAAAGGTAACGGCAAAAAAGAAAAAAACTTGAACTAAAAAATTAATAAAGCTTCACGACTTATTAAGCTGTCACGGAATAAAGCGCATAAAAGCGTTTAAGCTTGGTATAAAGCATTCAAAAAATTAGAAACCAGCGAAGTATAAAAGGAAAAAGAAATAGTGGAAGGAAAAAATTCAAACATATATTTCTAAAATCGGTCTTTTAAAGCTACTTAACTAAACGATTGAAAATTAATACGAAGCAAAAAACTTTTGATTACCAAACAAAAATAAGAGAAATAAAAATATAAATCCAGTTTTGTAAAAAAATTTATGCTTTAACTACTATTATGACTGAATTATTACTGCAAAGTCACACTTTTTTTATATAATTTAATGTTTTTTAAATATATAACTTCTTATAAAAACCAATAGTAAGATTTTTATTTATCTATAAATATCACATAATTAATTCAAGTTGCGGACAACTGGTAGTACAGATCTTTAGTCTGTCCTGTTCAGTGACCTTTAGGTCGGTTACTTCTAATTTTGTACTTTTTTGAGTAAAATCAAGGTCTTAAGACCTTTTAACGGGACAGGATAAACCTGCCCGCTGCGCAGTCAGGCGAGTCCTGTACTACCAATTTTAACCTTGTCCGCAACTTAGGTTAATTAATAAGTTCTCCTTAAAAAACAGCTGATTCATTCGTACTAACTACTAGCATTTCAAAAACTGTGGAATTTTTTTAGCAAATTTGCAGTTAAGTAGAACAGTCAAATTGATAACCAATCAATAGTTTTCAAACAAATTCTTTGTTAATAAAAAAGTATGAAAAATCAAAGTAGAGATTCTCTAAGAAAGAAAAAGTCAACGAATAACCAAGAAAATTATAATTGGAATTTAGGGGATAAGAACCGAGGTAAAGGCTTAAACAAAGGGACAGAATATGCGATATTAGTTGGCGTCATTCATGGAATGGAAACAGAAGAGCGAGTGAAAGAATATATGGATGAGCTAGAATTTCTGGCGATGACCGCAGGTGCCAAAACCTTAAAACGATTTACGCAAAAGCTAAAAAATCCTGACCGACGGACTTTTGTCGGAAAAGGAAAATTACAAGAGATTTTAGAATACGTAGAATCACACGAAGATATTTCCATGGTCATTTTTGATGATGACTTGACAGGCAAACAAGTAGGTATTCTGGAAGAGGCTTTAAAGGTCAAAATCATTGACCGTAGTACTTTGATACTAGATATTTTTGCGAGTAGAGCTCAAACTTCTCAAGCAAAAACACAAGTGGAATTAGCTCAAATGCAATATTTATTACCTCGATTAAGAGGACTTTGGACACACTTGGAGAGACAACGAGGGGGTATTGGGATGAGAGGTCCGGGGGAAAAAGAAATTGAAACGGATAGACGGATTATTAGAGATAAAATATCCAAATTAAAAGACAAATTAAAAACGATTGACCAACAGAACATGACACGTCGAAAGACAAGAGGACAAATGATTCGGGTAGCATTGGTCGGTTATACGAATGTTGGAAAGTCCACCATCATGAATCTATTGAGTAAGTCAGAAGTTTTTGCAGAAGATAAACTTTTTGCCACCTTAGACACGACTGTTAGAAAGGTTGTTTTTGAAACCATGCCTTTTTTAATGTCTGATACGGTAGGATTTATTAGAAAATTGCCTCACCATTTAGTAGAAAGTTTTAAATCAACTTTAGATGAAGCAAAAGAAAGTGACATATTATTGCACGTAGTTGATATTGCTCACCCACAATATGAAGACCAAATCAATACGGTTCAAAAAACGCTAAAAGACTTAGGTGCAATAGATAAACCGACTTTATTTGTTTTTAATAAAATGGATTTATATCGAGAACGATATTTCGATGACTTTCTAGATGAAAATACAAAAACAGAGATTTTAGCAGAACTGACGGATAAATTAAAAACACATTATGAAGGAGACCATGTTTTTGTTTCCGCAATCAAGAAAGAAAATATAGAAGAGTTGAAAGATAAAATCAAGAGATTAGTAAAAGAACAATATGTAGTGCGTTATCCATATCAAGCAAAAAAATGGTAATGCTCTTTTCGATAAAAAAGATATTTGGACTATTGGATGTTAGGCTTAACCTCCAATAGTCTCTTCAAAACAAGCGGCTCCACCAACTCAACAATCAACCTACATACCATTTTTTATATTATTCTATATAAAAATATACATAGAAAGTTTAAAAAAATCTTTCCATTTATCGCTAAATTACTTATTTTAGCATACATTAAACCTGCTTCAACTCTCAATTTCCGATTTCACTCATCCTGTTGTAAAAAGCTCATAATTTGATTTTTATCAAATTTAGAGCGTCAGATAAAAAAGTAATAAATATCCGTGTTCCTTCACTAATTCGTGGTATTGATTACTACCACGGATTAGTGAAGGAACACAGATATTAGATTGATATTAAATTACAATAATATTTTTTGTAATATCAATTTTTTATCTGACTATCTATTCACAAAATCAAACAAGCAGTTATTACTTCTTAAAAGGGAAGTTCATTAAGTAATATATTGCATTGTTCCAATCCCATAAACTAAAAATAACAAATAAAAGGAAGACTAAACAAACATATAACGGATTATTACCTACTGTGTAAAAACAGTAGTTTTTAACAAGAAGGGAAAACTAAAGATTATGAACAAAACTTACACACAATTGTGGCTTATTGTCGCAATGCTAGGAGTGATGCGTCCTGCATTCTCCCAAGAAAAATACAGCATACAAATAGGTGCTTTTACTGAGCAGATAGAAGCGTCTTATTTTAAATTTTTAAATTTCGATAATGTTCAACATAAAATAAGTAAGCTCCAATATCACGAATATAAATGGGGTGCCTTTTCTACGCCCGAAGCAGCAGAACAACAGTTATTATCTCTCCAAAAAAATGTCAGTGTTCATGGCTTAAATAATTTAAAAATTGTACCGTCTATACCAGACTTTAGGGTTCCTTTTACTCCTTCACCTGTAGAAGAAGACGCTCAAAGCACTGATTTTCAACTATTTACTCGCTCAGTCAACTTTGGCAATTCAAAGCAATCCTTAAAAAAGACGGATGTAGAAATACTCGAAGAAGTAGCCAATATTTTAGCAACAAATCCAGGCCTTAAATTAAGAATTTTTGCTACTAAAGGGAATAAAAAAAGAAAAGCAGGAAAACGAAATTTCTCTCCAGCAACATCTGATATTGTTAGAAATTTTTTATTAGCACAAAATATTCCAGCTTACCGAATTAAAAAGATGGAAGCAAAAGAAATTATAGTCGAAACTAATAAATCGACCTCAAAAACAGAGCAAGTCTTTATGACGCTAGTAGATTTAAAAGAAGAAATTGTTTTAGATAGATTCGGAAATAATAGCTTTATAGCTAAAGAAAAAATGATAGAAAAAACACTAAGTGCTTTGTAGGAACTTAAGAGGCTTAACTTCTGTTTTGATAGGTAAAATACTAAAACATGAGCCTCTACGACCAAGCCCACATTCGGAATTTTTATAATAATTACGCAGAACAAGAAACTGCTAGATGGGAAAAATCAATTGTTGAACAAGTCAAACTACACATCCACCAACATTTTTTGCACCAACATGTAAAACAAGGAGATACTATCATAGAATTAGGTGCAGGAACAGGCGTATTCACTCAACTTTTAGCACAAAAAAACGCAGACCTAACGGTAACGGACCTCTCCCCTATTCAATTAAAGCTAAATAAAGAAAAAGCAAAAGCGAATGGATATTTTCAAAAAATCAAACATTGGGAGATAGCAGATGTCTGTGATTTATCTGAATTTAAAAGTAATTCTTTTGATAAGGTAGTCTGTTATGGAGGCCCATTGAGCTATGTTTTTGACCAAAAGATTAAAGCCTTAACAGAAATCAAACGAGTCTTAAAGACCAATGGTATTGCTTTTATTGGTGTAATGAATCTTTGGGGAACCGTCAATGAGTATCTAAACAAAATTATCCTACCTGTCCCAAAATCTGATAATGAAAAAGTAATGCGAACAGGAAATTTACATCCATCCTCCTTTACAGCTTCGGACCATCATTGTCATATGTTTACAGCAGAGGAGCTAAAAAATGACTTACAACAAGTTGGTTTTGAGTTAATTGCTTTATCTGCTTCTAATTGCTTGTCAGTTTCTCGTCAAAAAGAAGTAGAAGACATTAAAAATTCTCGGGAGAAATGGGAATATTTCTTAGATTTGGAGCTTCGTGCTTGTCAGTCAGCTGGAATGGTTGAATCTGGGACTCACTTAATAGCCATTGTTCGGAAGAATGAAATCGATGCTTCTGTACGAGAGAAATAAGTTACGACAACATTAAACATTAGATGAAGATTTACATAGAAACGGAGCGTTTAATACTGAGAGAATTATTGCCTATGGATGCTAATGGAATGTTTGCCTTAGATTCCAATCCAAATGTCTTACAATACTTAGGTATACAACCCATTACAACACTGGACGAATGTAGAAAGTCTATTAGGTTTATACGTGACCAATATGAGCGAAATGGTATTGGAAGATGGGCGGTTGTTTTAAAAGATTCCTATGAATTTATAGGTTGGGCTGGGCTAAAATTAGTAGATGAAATGACGATTAATAATCACCGAAACCACTATGATTTAGGATATAGATTCATTGAAAGGTTTTGGGGGCAAGGCTATGGCTATGAATCTGCTCAAGCGATTGTTAATTATGGATTTCAACAGCTGAAAACACCTAAAATTCATGCATATTTAGCCCCTAATAATATTAGATCAAAACGAATTTTAGAAAAATGTGGGTTAAAATATGTAGAGACGTTTGAAGAGGACGGAGAGTTATTTGACTGGATGACAATAAAAAATAAAAATAATGGTGAGCTATAAAATACCAATATTTTTTTCTAAGCCTCCGACACTTGACACAGATATAATATTCACTTATGATAAAAATTGACAATTAAATAGTACCTTTAGGGCGCTTCCCTCCACTTACAATCATTAATTTTATCCTCAGAAAACATCATATTTTAAAATATATTTAATCTACAGGAGTAATACTGTATATAGGGCGAACGAAAAGTCGTTTTTATAATATGTAATTGCTTGATAAAAGTTGATGCCGATTGCTATCGGCACGAAATATTGGTTTGAAGATGCAATCTTCAAACATCGACTACCAATTTTTCAAAGGTTTATATTACGATTTTGACTTTTCGTTCGCCCTAACTGTATATTAAGTTTTTTAAGTTTTGTCTCGCTCGCTTCGCAAGCTCGACTAAAACAATCCATCACCCATTTAGATAAAATAAAAATGAGAAAACTACCCATATCTTTTTTAATATACCTTAGCCTACTTTGTATTTTAGCCCTTTCTTGTAAAAAAGACCGAATGATTGATGAAGAAATGGCAGAAGAGAATAATACTGGAGTCGCTCTTAGTTCAGAAATTATGGCCTTAGGAAATTTCTTTGGAAATGTATCTAGTAGTGTCGTTTTAATCAATGTTCAAGGAGGTCCAAGTACGACATTAATGACAACGGAATTAAAGGAATTATTAGCAAAAACCGAAAGAGATAATAATTTTTTTATTTTCAATGTCCATCAACAGCAAACAAAAGCTCCCGAAAAATTAGCTACAGCGCTAACCTTAGCATCAGCTAATGAAATGAATCAAGAAAGTATTGATAATATTGCAAGAGTCATCCAACATTTTAAAGTCCAAGACAAAAAAGTGTATGTATTAGGTATTGGTTATGGTGCTTATTTAACACAAGAATTAATTGTGAGAGAAGGGAATAATATAGCCGACAGTTATCTTTTGATGGCAGGAAGACTAGATATGCCTGAAGTCATTGCCCAATCTTTCAGTGAAGGTAACACTGGAGGTTTTATTAATGGAAAAACCCCTTTCACAGGCGCCCCAAGTACTTCTACAGAAGTCGAAAAGAATCAAAATAAATTATTAGGAAGTCTTGCCAACAATCGGTACACTGTGGCTTTAGCAAAATACAATGATTTGACAAATGTGACCTATTGTTTTGGGACAGAGGACGAATCCTTTGGGCAATTATCGCAAAACGAAAGGGCCTTATTAATTACTCGTCAAGCGAATATATTAGAATGGGAAGGAGGGCACGAAGAAACGATAGAAAATTTATTAGATATGGGGTTTTCAACAGCATTTTAAAGGTAAAAGTAATCAAAAGGATATTTTTTGTTAGAAAATCAAGTGCTATGGATTCTAAACTATCAACTACTTTTGTCTTGAGCCACTAGCGACTACCATCACCGTAACGGATGGAACGACCGTAGAAAATTTTACCAGTAGTAAATGTAATTCTTGTATCATCATTCCTACGATGAATGAGTGGGGCTTATTTATATTTGGCTTATTATTATTAAACTTAGGAATAGGCTTTGTTTACAAAAAGGAGGCTTTAGGATTGTAAGATGCTGTTTAAAGATTTGGCTTTTGGAAAATTGTAAATTCAAACTAGATGGATATATGAGGTATGATTTGGAAGCTATTCAATCCGACAATATTCAACTATATAAAGCCGAACAAAGGATACCAGTCGCCACGGCGGCATTCAATGACTCCGCACCTCCATTTTTTCCTTTTGGAATTTTAATTAAATGGGTAGCATGATTCATGATTTTTTTAGAAACTCCAGCTCCTTCATTTCCAATAATCAGCATACCATTTGCTGGCAAATTAGCTTTAAACACATCTTCGCCTTCTAAAACTGCGGCAAAATAAGGTAAGTCAGCACACTTTTTTTGTAAGTCAAAGAAACCAGTTGAGACAATTTTTACCCGTAAAAATGCACCCATTGATGCCTGTATTACTTTGGGATTATAAACATCCACACACTTTTCTGAGCAAAAAACATAAGGCAAGCCATACCAATCAGCAATCCTAAGAATGCTCCCCATATTGCCTGGATTTTGCAAATCGTCCAAAAAGAGGGTTAAACTATTGTTAATTGTCGGCAAGTCTAATTCATAGGTAGGAGCTTTACAGACAATCAGCACTTGATTTGGCGTTTTAAGACTAGAAATTCTTTCTAAATCTTTGCGGCTAATGGGATGTAAGACCTCGTTAAATGTAGTCAAAATAGCATGGTTCTCAGAAATCCAAGCATCTAAAGCATAAATACCTTCAATGTTAAGTCCTTGGTGTTGTATAATTTCTGTCGCCATTTTTTCTCCTTCGACTACAAAATTATTATACATTTGCCTAAACTTTTTCTGTTTTAGAGACTGTATATATTTTAAAGTATTTTTTGAAAGCATATAAACGGTACACGGTTGACGGTACTTGGTTAACAGTCTAAATAGACTCGCACCAATGACCAATAGACTAATGACTAATGACTAATGACTAATAATTAATGAGTAACGAAAATAACATAATCAATTTCAAACATTGGCAAAAGCTGTGCTTTTTTGCTTGTTGGTTGTTGTTATTTTCCTGCAACACTACAAAATACCTAGAAGACGACGAAGCCTTCCTCCAAAAAAATGAAATAAAATTTATAAGCAAGCAAAAAATTAAAAAACAAAAAAAACTAGAAGCTGATTTATTAAGTATTGTCAAACAAAAACCCAATACTAATTTTTTATTGGTGAGTCGTCGTTGGTTTTATTATAAATCAAGGAAAAAACAAAAAGAAAAAGACCGAAAATCAAGACGTTTAGTAGCAGAATATCCAAGTATTTATAGTGAAGTCATAACTGAAGAGACCGCCAAATCTATGGCGGATTTATTGGTGCAGAAAGGTTATTATAATGTAAAAGTAAATTATGAAACTAAAATATCAGGCAAAAAAGCGGAGGTTACTTATTTAGTAGACACGAAGGAATTATATACAGTAGATACCATTCAATTTTTCAGTAAAGACACTGCCATTCAAAAAATCCTCAATGAAATCCATCAGGAAACGGTATTCAAAAAAGGAAATCCAGTATCGATTCAACTATACGAAGAAGAAAAGCAGAGAATTAGAACTCATTTGAGAAATGTGGGCTATAGAAACTTTTATGTCAATTATATTGAAGACCTAAAAGGAGATTCTACTAATAACAAACGGGCCTTAAATCTACATTTAAAGATTTCCCCCATCAACGATTCGACTTTTCATAAAACCTATCAGGTTGGGGATGTCTATGTTTATCCTTACTATATTCCTCAAGCTGGTAGTACCTTTCTCAGAGATACGCTGATAAATGGGATTCATTTTATGTTGCCAGAAGGACAAAAACATAAAATAAGACCTGATATTATAGCCAACAGAATATTTTTAAAAAAAGGCACTCTTTATAGTCAACAGAATTACGATAAGACGATAAGAAATCTGGGGGAATTAGGAATTTTCAAATTTGCCAATATAGACGAAAAGGTATTAACGGACACTGCTTCAAGTATTAACTTTAACATCTATTTACCACCTAATCAAAGAAGAAGTGTCGGAGGAAATTTAGAATATAAAAACACCTCTCTTCGAGATTCTCCTATTCCCAGTCCAAACCTAAACGGGATTGAGACCTCTTTATCTTATCAAGATAAAAATGCATTTGGAGGGTCCGAATTATTTAACGCAAATATAGGTTTTGGTATTCAAGTTGGAAATACCAATGATGGTAATTTTATTGACAACTATGATATCAGTCCTAGATTTGACCTGAGTATTCCTAAATTCAGGGACTTATTTGGTTTTGTTAGATTAATGAATGGCATTGGAGTCTTTAGCGATAAGTTCCATGAGAGTTTATTGGATAATGCGAACACTAAACTTTCCTTAGGATTAAATTGGACCCAACGTAGAAATTTTTGGGAATATTTTAATACGGATATATCCCTCGGTTATGAAATTCAGAATAATCCAAATCGACGGTATTTTGTTAAACAATTTGGTATCAATATTTTTCAGCCGACTATCGAACCGGGTAGTGCGGGAGAAGAAGCCTTTGAAGACAACCCCTTCTTACAAAGAACCTTTAACCAAGACCAACTTTTCACTGGTTTGTTGTTTAGAGAATTTGGTTTCTCCTTTGCTGGAAGAAACGCCAGAAGGAGCACAAATTGGCGATTGTTTTTTAATTCGGAAGCATCAGGTGCAGAAGCGCTTTTAGCCAATACCATAGCCAATCAGTTTAGAACCGAGAACAAAGATACCTTTCAATTACTAGGTTTATCCTTTGCCCAATTTGTTAGATTAGACATAGATGCTAGATTGTTTAAATACCTTCGACCAACAAGGTCTTTTGCTTTTCGGGTAAACGCAGGTATTGCAGCTCCATTCGGCACCTCAAATGATGTGCCCTACGTCAAACAATTTTTTGCAGGAGGGTCAAATAGTATCCGAGCATGGCGGGTTAGAGAATTAGGTCCAGGTAGCTATCGAGACCCTAGTACTTTTCCAGAATATCGAGAAAATTCCACCCCCTTTTATCAGACGGGGGATTTTAAATTTATATTTAGTGCCGAATATCGTTTTCTCTTTTTCCAATTATTTGGTTTCGATTGGGAAGGCACAATTTTCTTAGATGGAGGAAATGTTTGGACATTAAAAGAAGACCTTGACCGACCAGGTTCTCAACTCACCACCAGATTTTGGCGAGAGATAGCTTTGGGAACAGGCACAGGTGTCAACATAGATTTTGAATACTTCATTTTACGATTAGACTTGGGGTACAAACTAAGAAACCCCTACCCTAATCCTAATGGAAATTATTGGGCAATACAAGAATTTAGAGAATTGGGTTTTAAAGGAATCAATTATAATCTTGGGGTTGGCCGTGCGTTTTAATAGTCTCCTTTCCGATATTAAAAAACCAAACACGGAAGCTTAAAAATATTTTCATTAGATATACTTCCTATTTCAATTTCATCCTTTATCTTTGCGAACAAAGTACTTAGTGTAAAAAGTACACTTTAGCAATATTAGCACGATGGCAATCATAATAGCAGATTCAGGCTCAACCAAAACGGACTGGAAAATTATTTCTAAAACGAAAGAAATTGCTACGTTTAATACGATAGGTTTCAATCCTGTATTAATGAATACAGAATTGATAATTAAGGAATTAGCCCCAGTTTTTACGGACAATTCGCTTAATCCATCTATTGATGAAATCTACTATTATGGTGCGGGTTGTTGGAATCTAGATAGTTGTTCGGTTGTATTAAAGGCACTAGAAGTTTTTTTTCCAGCTGCTGAAATCCGAGTAACCAATGACTTATTGGGAGCAGCACGAGCCGTCTGTGGACATCAAGCGGGTATTGCTTGCATCTTAGGTACTGGTGCAAATTCGTGCTTGTATGACGGTCAAAAAATAGTAGACAATGTTCCAGCATTAGGCTTTATCATGGGAGACGAGGGAAGTGGCGCTTATCTAGGAAAACGTTTATTGCAAAGCTATTTTTATAGAGCTTTACCAAAAGAAATAGAAGAAAGATTGTTAACAAAACATGACATTTCTAAAAAAATAATGTTAGAAAATGTTTATTATAAAAAAGGAGGAAATACTTATTTAGCTAGTTTTGCAAAATTTATAATAGCTGAAAAGAAGCATCCTTTTATTAGGCAACTAATAACAAATGCTTTTGATATTTTTATTAAAAATCAATTATTAAAATACGAAAAAGCAACAGATTACCCGATACATTTTATAGGTTCTATAGCCTATTATTTAGAAGAAATTTTAAGCATAGTTTTAGAACAAAATGGATTGAAATTAGGAAAAATCTTAAGGCAACCAATAGACGGATTGGTTGATTTTCATCAATCTAAAGCAAGCGATAAATAAATCTAGGAAACGACAATTTATATTTCTCCTACATCCACTTATAATAAAAAGATGAGTAAAGAAAAAACTACCAATATCAAGCGAATAGCAGTTTATACATCAGGAGGAGATGCACCAGGTATGAACGCAGCAATTAGAGCGGTCGTAAGAACCGCAGCCTACCATGATTTACACATTTACGGTATTCGTCGTGGATATGAAGGAATGATAAAAGGCGACATCATGCGACTAGAAACCAAGATGGTTGGAAACATCATTCATCGTGGCGGAACTATCCTGAAAACTGCTAGAAGTATGGAGTTTATGACACCAGAAGGCAGAAGTTTAGCGCATGAAAATTTAATGGCACACGATATAGATGCACTAGTAGCTATTGGGGGAAATGGAACATTTACAGGAGCCAATATCTTTCAAAAAGAATATGATATTCCCGTAATCGGTGTCCCAGGGACTATTGATAATGACTTATACGGAACGGATAATACCATTGGTTTTGATACAGCTGTGAATACTGCGATTGAGGCGATGGATAGAATTAGAGACACTGCAGATTCTCATAATCGATTATTCTTTGTAGAAGTAATGGGCCGACATGCAGGTTTTATTGCCTTAAATGCAGGAATCGGTAGTGGTTCTGCCAAAATTTTCTGCCCAGAGACCGATATTACAATGGAAGCCTTAGTCAATAGTTTGAAAAAAGGAAGTCGTCGAAAAAAACTATTCAGTTTAGTCATTGTAGCAGAAGGAAATAAAACAGGAGGCGCACAGAAAATAGCAGATGTTATCAAAGAACAATTTCCGCATTATGACACCCGTGTTTCTATCATCGGGCATTTACAAAGAGGAGGTTCTCCAAATGCTGCTGACCGTGTATTAGCTAGTCAAATGGGGTACTATGCCGTAGAAGGCTTACTGGCTGGTCGGTCAGGTGTCATGGCTGGTATTGTCAACAATAAGGTAAAATACACTCCTTTTAAGGATGCGATTAAAAAAGTAAAACCACTTGACAATGAGATGGTAAAAATGGCGGAAATTTTAGCGATGTAAAACTAGATACTGGATGCTAGTATGCAGTATGCAGCATCCAGTATCCTACTCACCTACTCCTAATTACAATTAGTCCTCAAATTTTCACACCTCAATATATACTTGTCAAAAAATATAACTGTTCGTGTTATCTTGCGCCTGCCTGCCGACAGCAAGAAGGCAGGTTGAAACTAGACCTAACTAATTTACAACAATGATCAAGCACGATACACCTACATCTCCACTTACTCCAATACCCACAGCAAAAGGACATTGGCTATTGAAAAATATGCCTTCTATGAGTAAAGATATCTTGACTCATTTTTATAGTCTAGAACAAAAATTGGGAACAACATACGAAAATCCAATCCCTTTCATGCGAATCATAGCCACTTCGGAACCTGATTTCATGCGTTATGTTTTACAAAAAAATCATCGAAATTATAAAAAAGGAAAATCTTACGATGTATTAAAATTAGTATTAGGGAATGGGCTAGTAACAAGCAATGGTAAGTTCTGGCAAAAACAAAGACGCTTGGCACAACCTGCCTTCCACAAAAAGAGTTTGGAAGATTTGTTTAATGTGATGGGTGAAACGGCTTCAGAATACTTTGAGGAGTTAGAAAAAAAGCGAGGAACTGAAATTGACATTGCTAGAGAAATGATGGCAGTTACGGCAAAAATCGCCTTAAAGTCTCTTTTTTCAGATAATACCGAAGAAGATTTAAATGCAGTATACGATAGCATGACAGCTGCCCAAAGGTATATTACGGATTTAATGAACAATCCACTAAAGCGGTTTACCTTTCCTATAAATGGTCGAAAAAAACAGTTCAAAAAAGACATGGGCGTCTTAAACGAAGTAGTCTTAAAAGCTATTGCTCGGCGGCGAAAAAGTAAAGAAAAACATCCTGATTTATTACAAATGATGATGGATGCTACTTATGAAGACTCTAATGAACAAATGAACGACCAGCAATTGATGGATGAAATGATTACCATGTTCAGTGCGGGACATGAAACTTCTGCCAATGCTTTAGCATGGACGATTAATCTACTAGCCAAACATCCAGATATAGTGGCTAAGATGAGAGCAGAAATACAAAGCGTAGTTGGAGATAAACTCCCAGGATTCCAAAATATAAGGCAACTTACCTATGTCCGTCAAGTGATTGATGAAGGAATGCGTTTATATCCACCCGTCTGGGGCATTAGTAGAACTGCGCTTACTGATGACGAATATAGAGGGGTAAAAATAAAGAAAGATGACATCGTCTTTTGCTTAATTTATAATGCTCACCATAGAGAAGATTTGTATGAAAATGCGGCTGAATTTAACCCCGACCGTTTTACTCCAGAGAAAGTAAAAGCCATGCCCAAAATGAATTATTTACCTTTTGGAGGAGGACCAAGATTGTGTATTGGAAATATGTTTGCCTTAATGGAGATGCAACTTATCTTAGTAGGTCTATTACAACGCTTTGATTTTGAACTTATTAAAGAACAAAACATAGATATAGAAGCTTTGATAACCCTTCGGCCTAGATATGGGATAAAAATGAATTTGATTTAGTGGTTCGTGGTGAGTTGTAAATCGTAGCTCGAACATTCTTTTTCGAGTAAATCTAATACATTTAAGATGTGAAGTCTTCCAATAAAAATATTCCACAAGTATGCTCTGCATAATGGTTTTCAATATCATCTTAAAAGTACCGACGAATTCATTTGTCGCTTATTTTCTTACTGTACTTAAGTAATGCGGATTGATTAATCGGGTAAAATTTTTAGCTTGAATTTTTTCGATAGTTTTCGTCAAAAAATCAATGCATAGCACCCGCTACGGATTTATTTTTTGGTAAAAAATAGCGGAAAAAGGCTGCTAAAAATTAC
>CALLVC010000022.1 GCA_938010785.1 uncultured Saprospiraceae bacterium | reverse complement strand
GAATATCTAATGGTTGGCGCTTTTAATACGAACTTACAGATTCCGCCAAATGAAGAAAATTACGAAAATAAGGCAAAGCAATTATTTGAGTACGATGCGACCATTTATGCCTTATTCCCTCACATGCACTTCCGTGGAAAGGCAATGAAATTTACGGCTTTATATCCTGATGGTTCAAAAGAAGTCTTGTTGAATGTACCCAATTATAGTTTCAACTGGCAGCGAGGTTACATCTTTGAAACGCCGAAAAAAGTACCTGCTCGAACGGTTGTTTATGTAGATGCAGTTTTTGATAATTCAAAAAATAATACCTTTAACCCCGCACCAGAAAAGACGGTTTATTGGGGAGATTTTTCTTTCGATGAAATGTTGATTGGGTATATGAGTTTTGAATATGATAAAGATAGAAAAGAAGGTACTATGGGCATGAGATAATTGAAGCTCCTTCTTATATAAAATAAGCCTTGAAATTGGTATCTTTGCCTTTTCAAGGCTTATTTTTTTATAAGGAAATAAGCCCTAAAACAACATAATTATACTGTAACGAAAATTTATTTATGTTTTGCTCGGCGACTTCGTCGCCCCTAAATCCCCTTAGTCAAGCTGCCGAAGGCAGCGAGACCATATATAAATACGCTGTAATAATTTACCAATTCCAAAATAAAAATATTTATGCCGACACAAGAAGATTTAAAACAACTCGTCAAAGAAAAATATAGTCAAATTGCTAACCAAGAGATTAAAGTTAACTTATCCTCTTGTTGTGGCGCTGGAGGAAATTCAGAAGAAGTGTATAATATCATGACAGATGATTATACAGAAGTAGAAGGGCATGTTCAAGATGCAGACTTAGGACTTGGTTGTGGCTTGCCCACTCAATTTGCAAAAATTCAAGCTGGTCAAACCGTTGTTGATTTAGGGTCTGGGGCTGGTAATGATGCTTTTATCGCAAGACATGAAACTGGTCCAACGGGAAAAGTAATCGGTGTTGATTTTGTGACAGAAATGATAAAAAAAGCGCGGACCAATGCAGATAAAATGGGCTTTAATAATGTAGAATTTCGATACGGAGATATTGAAGATATGCCGATTACCGATAGTTCAGTAGATGTAGTCGTTAGTAATTGTGTGCTTAACTTGCTTCCAGCAAAAGACAAAATTTTTAATGAAATTCAGAGGGTATTGAAAGATGGCGGCCATTTTAGTATTTCTGATATTGTTCTAAAAGGAGCACTTCCAGAGGCTTTACGCCAAAGTGCAGAAATGTATGCAGGATGTGTAGCAGGTGCCATACAAAAGACCGACTATTTGGATTTAATAAAAGAAGCAGGATTTAATAATATCACAATTCAAAAAGAAAAACCAATTATTATTCCTGATGATATTTTAAGCAAATATCTACAAGGGGAGGCACTAGCTTCTTTTAAAAATGGAGATACGGGTATTTTTAGTATTACTGTCTTTGCACAAAAAGGAAAATCAACTTCTAAATACAAGGCTATTGATTTTGGCTTCGAACAAGGGGCTGTTTGTGACCCAAATAGCGGTTGTTGTTAAAATAGTCTTCAAATTCTTCCATAAATTAATAAGGAGATAGCAAAAACTATCTCCTTATTTTTAATCAAAAAATTCATAGCTCTTGAAAAATATTTTAGTCATTTCCCTTCTATGTCTCAGTATTTCCTTAGCTTTTTGCCAGTCTACTCCTAAAATAGACGACTTAAGCATTATTCCAGAAGTAACAGAAAAAGACAAAAAACTAGCAAATGTTTATCAACTTTTAGATGGCAAATGGAAAGGTCAATTTAAGATTTACGAAGATAAGCAGCGGAAAAAGAAAAAGTCTATTGATTTAAAAAATATCACTATCAAAAATTTAGATAAAAAGGGAATAGAACAGGTTGGATATATTGAGGTGGAACAAATATACACTTCAGAAACGCCTTATTTTCAAAGAGTGGTGATTACGGATTATTACCCCGACCAAGATAAATCTGTCGTGGCAAAAGGTGTCAATAAAATAATGGATGGAAAATTAATCTGTGTCGTGATTAAACCAGATGATACGGTCATCCATGATGGATATTTAGAAAATAAAAATACCATTATTTGGCAACGCCACGAAAAGTCACCTCAAAAAGTAGAGTACTTTAGAGAAACTGTTGATGCCAATTATTATGAAATTATTGGTTGGGGCTATTATGATGGAGATGATTTAGATTTAACGCCAAAGTTTTGGTTTCATGGTAAATATGAAAGACAAAAATAGCTAGGGTTTCTTCTTACACCAAAAAATTGAATAACATCCGCTGGTCATTTATCGTCTGATAATCAATGTTATACTTTTCCATTCTTTTAATTAAGCCATCGTAATCCTCCTTATTTTTCAGTTCTAATCCGACCAAGGCTGGACCTGCATTTTTGTTATTCTTTTTGCTGTATTCAAAATGAGTGATATCATCATCTGGTCCTAAAACTTCATTTAAAAACTGCCTTAAAGCTCCTGCTCTTTGTGGAAATTTAATGATAAAATAATGCTTTATTCCTTCATACAATAACGAACGTTCTTTGATATCTTCCATTCTGGTGATGTCGTTATTTCCTCCACCAATTAGACAAACAACTGTTTTACCTTTTATTTTGTCTTTATAAAAATCTAAAGAACTAATAGACAATGCACCTGCTGGTTCGACGACTATGGCCTCTTCATTATAAAGTTCCAAAATACTGGTACATACTTTTCCCTCTGGCACAATAACAATGTCACTGAGTACTTGTTGGCAAATTTTAAAATTTAAGTCTCCTACTCTACGGACTGCCGCACCATCCACAAAAACATCCATTTCTTTCAGCGTCGTTACTTTGCCTTTATCAATCGAAGTTTTCATACTTGGGGAACCAGCTGGCTCTACACCAATGATTTTAGTATGTGGGCTCATTTGCTTAAAATAACTGCCTAAGCCCGCTGAAATACCACCACCACCAATGGCGACAAATACATAATCTATATCTTTCGGACAATCCTCTAATATTTCCAAACCAACAGTACCTTGCCCTTCAATTACTTTTTCATCATTAAACGGATGAATGAACGGTAGTTTATTTTCTGTAGCATCTTTCATAGATTCCGCATAAGAATCATCGAAAGTATCACCAATAAGTATCACCTCTACAAAAGATTTCCCAAAAGATTTTACTTTATCTATTTTCTGTTTGGGCGTAGTACTAGGCATATATATTTTACCTTGTACTTTTAGTTCTCGGCAGGCGAAGGCGACACCTTGCGCATGATTGCCAGCACTTGCACAAACTATCCCTTTGGCTAATTCCTCCTTGGGCAAACTCGCCATTTTGTTATATGCTCCTCTAATCTTATAGGAGCGAACCACTTGTAAGTCTTCTCGCTTAAAATAAATATCTGCCTCATATTTATCAGAATAAAAGGTATTGTACATCAAGGGTGTTTTTAAAGCTACTTTTTTCAAACGCACCTTTGCTTTATAAATATTCTCAACGGAAATCAGTTCCTGCTTTTTCATTACTTTAAGAGTTAAATTAGTCGTCTAGCAAAAGTAATAGAATTTAATCTAAAAAAAATTAAACTTTATTAGTGTCTTAACACAATTATCCAAATCATTTTTTTAATTTCCCCGTTCCCTCAAATAGCCCGATTTTATTCTATAATTAAAAACGAATGTATTTTATGAAATCTATTAAATTTTTACCTATGAATTTTTTAAAAGGAATTTCTTTATTGTTTCTATTGAGTATTTCTGTTACTACTTTTGCGCAAGATGCAACGGCAACAAGTTTATACAACAAAGGACTAGCTAGTTTAAAAGCGAAGGATTACGAAAATGGCTACGCACAAATCGAGGAAGCATTAAAAGCTGCAGAAGCGGAAGGTAATGAAAAAGTGATAGCTATAGCTAATAAAAATGGTGCAAAAGCTGCTTATAATCTAGGCCAAGCAAAATTAAAAGCAAATGCTATTGAGGAGGCAAATACTTTATTTGTGAGAGGATTGGAAATGAATCCAAATTATTCCTCTAATATTATGGGGCTTGCGCAAGTTATGGACACAAAAGGTGAAAAAGTAGCGTCTGTTAAAAAATATTTTGAGGCGGTTGAGATGGCTAAAAAAAATGGTAAAGAGAAAACAGCGGCTAGTATAACTACAAGAGCAGGAGGTGTTATAAGTAAGTTGTACAAAGCTAAAGATTATGCAAAATTAGTTGAGGCAGGAAAAGCCTATTTAACTTTTGATGAAAATTACAGAGTTAATTATTATGTAGCTAAATCTTTCGAAAAACAAAAAGATAATGCTAGTGCAGTTCCTTATATCAACAAAGCAATTGAATTAGCAGCTGCTTCTGGAAAACCCGTTAAGGATTCTTATTATTGGGCTCAAGGAAATATCCTAGAAGCAACAGGTGATAAAGCTGGTGCTAAAACCGCTTATCAAAAAATTACAGATGAAAAATATAAAGCAAACGCTGATTTTAGACTCAAAGGTCTAGAATAGAACTAAACGAATAGGCGAATAATCAGTAATTCCAAAAGGCTCTCAGAAATGTATTTTCTGAGAGCTTTTTTTATTTTTTCCTAAGAACTTTCGGACTTTCTTTTTGGTAAAAATTTGAAGCTGAATTACTTTAAGTAGGAGCAATAGATCTCCTATTTCACCATTCCTCAATAACAAAATAATCCTTGGTAATTATCAAGCACACCGTATTTTCTGTTACTTAAGTAATGCGGCCTAATTAATCGAGTAATTTATAGCTATCTTTTCTCGCTATTTTTCACCAAAAAATAAATCAATAGCGGTGCTATTCATTGATTTTTTGGCAAAAACTATCAAAAAAATCTTAGCTCTAAATTTT
>CALLVC010000021.1 GCA_938010785.1 uncultured Saprospiraceae bacterium | reverse complement strand
TACCTCCCCACTAATCAACCGATTCTCTATATCCAAGCCACTAAACACTCCACGAATATCTGCTGCGCCTTTATTCAAATAATAAGTTTTGACAAAAACCTCTAATTTGGTAAAAAAGGCAATGCCTGTTAATTGAAAACTAAATTGAATAACCGAACCATTCTGAATTAATTCAAAATTATCTTTTACAATTAATACGCCTTCTGTTAGAGCGGATAATTTGAAGGTCTCCGCATGAATAGAAAATTGGAAATCGCCGAGCAATTCTGATTGTTGAAAAAGGGTGAAGGTATATTTTCCAGGAATCTTATCATAGGTAATACTGTAAGGGCTTTTGGAAGAAATATCGAAAGTGCTATTTGGTATGGTACCATCGTTTTCAATTCTTACATTTCTTAATTCTTGTGCGATATAAGCAGGGATTTTTAGAGTGGTAGATTTAGCAATCATTTCCGCTTTAGAATCACATTTTTCAAAAATTATTTTACCTGCAACCACTCTATTATTAATGTCAAATGCCGAAAATACGCCTAGCATAAAAGCATTCGTGCCCGGTTCGGTATGGCCGACATATAAAATATCCTCCCCTCCATCTATCATCCTTCCATCCATTAATGTTTTAGTTCGGACGTGTAGAATATCTCCCCTTTTTTTAGCGGTGCCATAAGCTAGAAATTTTCTAAAGGTGCCATCCTTTACTGGATATAAGTAGGTGTATTGCAGATTTTTCCAATTATTCAACACGACTACTTGACATTTTACGACTTCTTTATATTCTCCAAAATAATAGCATACATAAAAGAAGTTTTGTTCGAGTGCATCCTTTTGAATTAAGGCCAATTGTTTAGCTTTTTCTTGCTCCTCTTTAATCACTTTTTTAGTAAAATCTTCAATGCCTTCATAGCCAATATATTGAAACAACACAATTTTATAATACCCATTTAATTTAATAACAGGCTTTCCCACTTGCAATTCCCTTTGTTTATCATACAGATATTTACCATTAATAAACCCACCAGTTAACTTTTCTAACTCCTGTCCAAGACTGGGTAAACTCGCATTATAATTGCCAAATCCGTACAACTGGGTCACTTTACCTAGGACTGCCGCTTGGTCCTTATATTGTGCTTTGAATTTTTTTAAAATCTGGTCAAATAAAATCTGAAAACAATAGGCAGTTACCAGAAGCGTCTTATTTTCTATATTTTTCTGTTTTTCCATTCCTTTCCTAAATTTTAAATTGAATTACAAAATAAATAAAAAAGAATTAGAAAGAAAGGATTAGAAAACAAGTGACTGTAAGTTCACACAGTATTTTTCAGAAAAGAGAAAAGAGAAGAGAGAAAAGAGATTTAAATGTATGTGGACGGGTAAGTTTTGAAGTACGCTCGGCTGATATGTTTTAAGGTCTCTAATCTCTCAATGAAATCCATACGGACAAGTTGGTCTCTAATCTCTACTCTGTTCATTTTTCTATTCTTTAAATTTATCAAAATGAAAAAACATATTTATGTACTATTTCTCCTGATTTCTACTTTTTCTTTTGCGCAACAAATTTCCGTATCGGGTACTATTGTTGATGCAAACGGCGAATCACTTATTGGTGCGACTATCGTTGAAAAAGGGACAAACAATGGTACGGTTTCCGATTATAATGGAAATTATGAATTAACCGCAGCATCGGATGCTACCTTAATGGTTACCTATACAGGATATGGGGATGTTGAGCTGGCGGTAGATGGAAAAAGACGTTTGAATATTACCTTGAACGAATCCGCAGAAACCCTAGAAGAAGTGGTCGTTAAGGGGTTTTCTGGCGTAGTAGGTAGAGCTAGAAAACGGGTTGCTTCTATCCAAAAAATTCCCGAATCGGTAACGGCATTAAATAGTGAGGGAATAGAAAAAAATGGGATTTCCAACGTAACGGATTTTGCTCAACTAGTACCAAATTTAAAACTAAGTGAATCCCAAGCAGTGGGGGTGAATTTCTTGGTGGTCAGAGGGATTCCACAAATTAGGAATACGGATGCGCCTGTTGCTTTTGTGATAGATGGAGTCACGATACCTGACCCAAGTTTATTAAATCAAGAATTATTCGATTTAGCATTAATTGAAGCGGTGAAAGGACCACAAGGCGCATTATATGGTAAAAATGCGATTGGTGGAGCCATCAATATTTATTCTAAAGAACCGACGAATACTCAAAAGAATAATGTCAAATTAGGTTTTGGTAATGGTGGACATTATTTAGGTCAATTGGTTTCTTCGGGTGCTATAAAGGAGGATAAAGTATTTTATAGAGTATCTGGTCAGTATCAAAATTTCAATGGTTTATTAACGAATGAATTTTTGGATGAAAAGGTAGACTTTAGTAAAGATTTAAACCTGCGAGGTCAATTAATTGCCAATCTTTCTGATAATTTCAAGGCGAGTTATACTTTGCAATATATGAACACAGAGGCTGGGGCAACTTATTACTCTGTACACCCTTCTTGGGCGGATTTAAGTTTTACAGATAATTTATTACCCAATCCAGAAGAGGATGCTAATGTGATTTCGCAAGATGTACCGGGGAATTCCGATTTAAGAAACTTATTTACCAATCTAAAATTAGACTATAACTTTGGTAAAGTAAAATTACAAAGTATTACTGCCTACAGTAAGGTGGATAGAACTACTTTTGGAGATTTAGATTTTACTCCTGATTTCTTTTTAGACCAAGGAGAATTTAATAATACAAAGTCTTTTAATCAAGAATTACGCTTAAGTAATTCTACTTCAAATAGTAAGGTAAATTGGAGTTTGGGTGGATTTGTGCAAAATATTGACCGAGACTTTTTCCAAAGTGATTTAACCTTATCCGATGAATTTGCTGTGACCGATTATACGGTTACTTTTAATACCATTGCGCTATTTGGATTCTTGGATTATAAAATTACGGATAAATTTACGGCATCGGTAGGACTTCGATTTGATGCGGATGATTTTGACCAAGATGATAGATTAGGCGGCGTTGTCAATGAACGTTCTCAAAGTGAATTGCAGCCAAAAGTTTCTTTGAGTTACCAAGCAACCGATGATGCCTTGATTTATGCAAATTATGGTCGTGGCTATCGGTCTGGTGGATTTAATCCAGTTGTAACAGATTTTTATAATCAAGATTTTGAAGGCGAATTGTCTGATAATTTTGAATTAGGGGTAAAAACTTCTTCTTGGAACGATCGTTTTATTTTTAATGCGGCTGTTTTTTATTCGGATTATACCAATAGACAGCAGTTTGCACTTGAACCAGAATTCTTTATTCCGGGTAATTTTAATTATGATAAAAGTAGAATTGTGGGCTTTGAATTTGATTCTCAAATCAGATTATCAAAATACCTAGATGTCTTGGTTAATTATGGCTTTGTAGATTCTAAAATCATCGAAGGAGGTGCTACGGGTGGCGCAAACGGACAAGCAACAGACTTAAGTGCTTTTAATGGGAATATTACCTCTTTTGTTCCTCGGTCTAACTTTAATCTAGGTTTAGCCTCTAGTATTCCACTAAGTGATAAGGTGACTTTAGATTTGAATGTCAACTTAAATAATACAGGAAAAATTTACTGGACAGACGATAATTTCGAAGACTTTATTGCGGACCCTTATAATTTATTAGATGCTAGAGCAAGTGTTACTGTTAATAAACTCACTTTTGCTCTTTGGGGTAGAAATATTACGGGTACTAAGTATTATTTAGAATACGACGCCTTTGGTATTGGTTTTAGAGGGCGTCCTGCTACAGTTGGAGCGACTATTGGAATTGATTTTTAATAAATA
>CALLVC010000020.1 GCA_938010785.1 uncultured Saprospiraceae bacterium | reverse complement strand
TAAAGGTACATCTTCAATGGTTGTCTCAGCAGGCAAACGATTTCTAGATAGGCCAATTCTTCCTTTTTGTAAATCTTCTCTAATCTTATTGTGCTGAATATGGTCAAATCCATTTTCTGATTTAATCGTGTCCGCCAATTCATTTTGCAGGCGTTTTTGGTCGCCAAAATTGCTCTGAGATACTTGGAATAAATTACTTACCAAGGTTCGCAACAAAGCATGGGAAGAAGCAGCGCCTTTTAATTGAGTGGTATATAATTCCACTTCCAATTTTCGTTGATAAGCAATCGCTTTTGTTTCTAATCTAGCCAAATTAGAAATTTGAATACCATAATATTTTTCGGGCATCCAAGCTTGGTCTTGGCTCAATAAAGTAGAGAAAGTACCTTTATTATTGATTTCAAAATCATATACCACAGGCTCCATAGCATAAGGCAAAGCAGCAGATAATTCTTGTTTGGTTGTCCTAATTATCTTGAGGACTGCTTGTTTTGTTTTTTTAATGTCTTTGTTGTTAATATACATGCCCATACCTCCACCAGACATTCCACCAAGCATCATAAATCCTAAATAATCCTTCCCAAATTTCTTTTTAGTTCGGGCGATTAAAGTTTCTGTATAATGATTGGTTGCCCACGGAATAATGGTCTTAATTGGGTAATCAAAATTATGCCCCGTCCATTTAGCTAGTGACTTTATATCCCCTTTTTTCAAAGCATTTAAAATACCATCATAGACTTCATTTGTGGCTAGTCTAGCTTTCCATTCTGCTGCGGAGCGCAATAGATATTTTTCGGTTACCATTTCCAAAACAGGCCCTACATTCTGCGCCATTCCACCATGCATCAAAACCAAAGAATCCGTCAAACGTTCCGCCATTTCTGGATGCACATCGCCTTCTCCTAAAAGTCGGTGTTGAGGTAATAAACAGCCTCTGCTAATATTATATTCTGGGTCACCTTCTTTCGCCAAAGCGCCTTCTATGGCTTTGATACCGGGCCAAACTCCACCAGAATCTTGCCATCCACCACCAGAACCACCTAACCATTCTCCTAAAATGGCCCTCGCAGCAACCAATCTTCTTTCAGATTCTTGTAATTGTCCAGTTAGATTTTGGGTCTGTCGAGTCGCTCGCATCAATACCGAGATAATCGACCCTAATAAATTGGTGGAAACCGCAAATCGAGACCCTTTAGGAATATCATTCACCATCGTCACCAATTCCAATCCCATCCCTGGCGCTACAATTTGACCTAATAAGTCGCCTAAAGATTGTTGAGTTCCTTCAAAAGAAGGCGGAATACAACCAGAAGCAATCACACCAGCTTTTAACAAACTCAAATAATCATTACCAAAATTGAATAAATCGGCTAAGGTAGTCACATCTTTTGTTACCCCTAAATCCACACTAGTCAAACGCAAAACAGGTTCAGCAATGACTCTAATATAACTTTGAATTGGTGGTTTAATTTCTTTGTCTCGACCAAATACCCCTAGATTAACAGAAACATTTATCACCCTAGCACCTTCAGGATAATCCATACCCAAAAAGAAAATATCGGACCATCCACTATGACTTAAATCCATCCGAACGGCTGTTTTTTCCTCCAAAATGGGAAACAAAGCTCCGTTCTCCCCTCGTTCTAACAGTCTATTGTGAATTTTGATAGGATGTTGGGCAGTATACCCACCTCTAAACATCCATTGGTTGCCTGCTGTTGACCGAACACTTTTCCTGACCTGTTCTCCTAAAATTTGGAAAGCTCTTTGATGATAAGCTTCCGCTATAGCACTGGCAATTGTTCCATTGATTTCCTGTGTTCTTTGCGTTTGTAAAAAAACGCCAATTGCTTCTTCAAATCGCCGATTTAATAGATGCCCGAACCCTGAATAAGGCGTCTTTCCAGTACTTTTTAATGTTGGAAAACCAGGGATTACAAATCGATAAGCTGTGTATAAAAAAAGACAAGCTCTAACTCTTTCGTATAGATTGTCAGTTGTCGTTCGAAACTGTTCAAGTTCTCCTAAATCTGACATTAAACGGTCTAAGGATTTACCTTTACAACCTTTTAAAAAAGATTGATTTCGGACTTTTGGGTCGGAGCTAGTTATTATTTTAATAAATATATTCATGTTAGGTTTAGTCATTATGTCATTGGTCATTAAATCATTGGTCATAAGGTGCATACTGCAACCCAAAATCTCAAATTCAACTTCAAAAATTCATTCTCTGCCTACTGCCTACTGAAAAACTATTTCCTCCGACGTGCTTCTGCCAGTTGATTCACCATACTAGACAAAAGTGCCTCACTATTCACACCTTCCAATCCAAAAGAAATCTGAGCTTCTAACCAACCTAAGTCTGTCCCTAAATTATACCGTCTACCTTTAACCTCAATGGCTAAATATTTGCCTTCTTTGGCCAAAGTTTCCAAAGCAGGAGTTAATTGGATATCTTGTCCTTTCTCAAGGGTTTTAATATGTCTTTCTAGAATATCAAAAATGGAAGCTTGTAGCACATGCATACCAAAAAAACATAGGTAATGTCCCGCTCTTTGTCCGGGCATCAACAACTCTAATTCTGCTTTACTCAGCGAAGGTTTTTCAATAATCCGTTCAATCTCATAGACGCCTTGTTGTCCTGCGACATATCTTCCGTTTATGGTTCCATACTGATGAATCAAGTGTTCAGGAGTAGTATTTACCGCAGAAACAGAACAGCTTTCTTGATTGGCCAATTTTAATAATTGGGCTGCACATCTTAGCTGTTGATTATCCGCCAGATACAAATGGTCTCCCAACATCAAAATAAAAGGGTCTCCATTTACAAAATCTTTTGCACAATGAACCGCATGACCATATCCTAAAGTTTCTTCTTGCACCACAAAAGTCAAATGCTTTAATAAAAAAGAAATCTTATCGGCCTGTTTTTTAGCCCATTCAATTTGACCAAAAGCTTCTAATAGATTATTGCTCAAAGCTTGAAAAGCTGCCTTGTATCTATTTTCATCGCCTGGTGCGCAGATGATACAAATTTCTTCAATGCCACTTTCAAAGGCCTCCTCTGCAATAATTTGTATGACAGGTTTGTGCACACCATCTAAATCTGCAATTGGCAACATTGCTTTTTGTACCGTATCTCCCACAGGATATAAACGTCCACCACGAGCGGCAGCGGTTATGACTGCTTTTTTAATTTGCATAAATAATTATTTGATAAATGATAACTGTTGTACGGAGGGTCTATTAACTATGATTCTAATTCTACTTTAAGACTTTAAGAAATCAGCCCTAAAAGTACCAAAGTAGCACAAAAAAATGCTTTAATAATAAAGCAATAAAAATCATACCTAACTTAATAACTTATAAGGGTTTTCTTATAAAAATGCTTAACTAGACGTTCCTAACAAATTTTGCCGTATTCCCGATAGCTATCGGGAGCAAAATTTGCTCGGATATTCCATTTTTATAAGAAAACCCTTAATAACTTATTAAATTTGTATAATTTTTCGGCAAGTTACCGATAACAAATCACAAAACAAGAATATGGACCCAGAAATTCTAATTACAATAGTTCGAATGCCTATGCCTTTTGGTAAATATAAAGGCAGATTATTATGTGATTTGCCCGTATCCTACTTGGAATGGTTTAAAAGAAAAGGATTTCCCAAAGGAAAATTAGGGATGTTATTACAAACGATGTATGAAATAAAAATCAATGGTTTAGATGGATTATTGGACCCAATCAAAGAAATGGTAAGAGAAGAACAAAAAAAACGTAATTATGACGGCTAATTAGTAGATTTTCTAAACCGCATAAAGGTCACCTTTGTTTAATTACAGTTAACTTAGCAACTGATTTATGGCAAGAAATTAAACCAATAAACTAATTTTTTTGCTCGTTAAATAAGTTCTATAGCCATTCACAAAAAAGACTAATCATGCGACCTATTTTACTTTTCTTATTTAGTTTTTTAGCTTTTTCTTCTAATGTCGAACTAAATGCACAATGTATTGTAAAGCAAACTGGTGACCCTAATTTTGACATGGAAAAGTTTAGAGCTTTTCAGCAAAATAGAGCTACTCAAAGAAATAATAAAATTATTAATGTAGCCATTACCATCCATATTGTAGAAACCGTTGTAGGTGCTGCCAATATTGAAATTCCTACATTATACAATGAGCTTGATGCCATTAATCGTTTTTTTCGCCCTGCTGGTTTTCAATTCTTTTTCTGTGGTACTCCTCGTTTTATCCAAGGTAAAGGCATTTATACTTATAATGAAGCTGAAAACGAAATACACAATTTTGAGTTTGTACCGAATACTATTAATATATACTACCTAGATGAAATTGGAGATCAACAATTGTCCCAATTTGCAGGAGGTATTTCAACATTTCCTTGGGACGATGAATTAAATACTAGATTCATCATCATGCAAAAAGCAGCTAGTAATGGTAGTGGTGGTATTTTGGCACATGAAATTGGTCATTTCTTTGGGCTTTGGCATACACATACCCCTTTTAATGGACGAGAATTTGTCAATGGTACTAATTGTTCGACTGCAGGAGATTTAGTATGTGATACTCCTGCTGATCCAAATTTAGGCGCTACTGGCACCAATGGTTGTACTTATGAAAGTAATTTTGTAGATGCGAATGGAGATGCCTATTCGCCTGACCCATCCAATATCATGTCGTATGCACCTAGTCGTTGCCTTAGAAGATTTTCTCCCGGACAAAACGACCGAATGAATTTTTATTATGAAACGACTGATTTATCAGAGATTATTCAAGATTGCGATTTCTACCCTGACTATGCAATTACCTCAGCTAGCAATCAAATGGATATCACCTCTGGTCAAACTTTAGAATTAACCTATAATTTTGACAATCAAGGAATTAATGAAGACCAAGAAATAGAAATCTTTTGGAAACTAGCTCAAGAAGGAGAGGTAGAATTAACAATCCAAAAAGATACTTTAAAGTTAGCAGCTGGTTCTGGAAACATTACTGAAACCTTTAGAATTGAATTTCCAATTTCTAAAGGAACTGGAGCATATACCTTAACAGCAGTCTTAGACCCTGATTCCAAAATTTTAGAAAGAGATAAAAGAAATAATTTTCACGCCATCGACTTAACGGTAAATAATGACCAATTTGAAGATGTCGTATTATTTCCAAACCCAGTCCAAAATCGATTAAAAGTATTTGTAAGAGACCGCTCAAAAGGAGGAGAAATTAGACTTCAAATCTCAGATTATTTAGGAAGATTATACACCAATGAGAAAAAGTTTAAAAACGATGATGAGTTTTTTGCGGAATTGGATGTAGACTTTTTACCTCAAGGGCTATACATTTTGAATGTTTACTATGTGAGAGATGAGATTAGTACTTCCTTTTTGTTTTTAAAAGAATAAGCATTTTTAGAAAATAGCATCAAAAGACCTGTTAGATTTTTAATAATTTAACAGGTCTTTTTTTGCGGATAGGAGAATCGTAAACAATTTTGACGATATTACATTTATGCTTTGGAAATCTTATCTTTCTTAAAGTGAAAATAAACAAAATGAATAAACCATCTTTAACGGTCAAACTTATTATAAGCATCTTAGTCTGTGTAGCCTTAGGTTCTATCGGAGGAATTGCTACCGCTTCTTCCATTGATACTTGGTATGCGAACGTCAATAAACCTTCTTTTAATCCTCCCAATTGGCTTTTTGCCCCTGTATGGACCACCCTTTTTACCTTAATGGGCAT
>CALLVC010000019.1 GCA_938010785.1 uncultured Saprospiraceae bacterium | reverse complement strand
CTAAAATTGTAGTGACTGTAAGATTGTGTGATTGTTTTGACGTCAAATCTCAATCACACAATCTTACAATCACACAATCCATTTTTCAACAAATATGGTAAATGATTGATTTTTAGCACGTTGAAACTTTAGACATACTCTTATTGACTAAATGACTAAAAAATCACCACTGACAAATATTCAATGTTAAAAAAAATTCTTTGGGATAATCAACAGCCAAAACAAATATGGGGCGCTTTATTAGGTGCATTTCTAGGTTTATTCCTCCTGTTGAGTGCAATTCAATTATATCATGATATTCGTTCCTTGACGGAAGGAAAAAGGGAAGACCGTTTTGTTTTGATTAATAAGAAGGTAAATATTTTTAATACCCTCGGTGCAACTTCTGCTTTTACAGAAGCTGAAATTGATACTTTGTTACAGCAAGATTTCATCAATGGAGTTGGAAAATTTACGCCTAACAAGTTCAAAGTTAGTGCCTCTAGTTCAATGATGGGGTTTTATACAGAATTATTTTTTGAAGCTATTGAAGCCGATTATTTAGACATTCACCCAAGAAAATTTAGGTGGAAAGAAGGACAACAAGAAATTCCAGTTATCATTTCAAGAGATTATTTAGCCTTGTATAATTTCGGATTTGCCCCCAGTCAAGGGTTGCCCCAATTTACCCAAAATACTATTAAAAAAGTATCGGTGGACATCACCATCAAAGGCAGAGGCCTAAGACAAACTTTTAGTGGTCGAATTGTTGGTTTTAGCGATAGAATAAATTCTGTTTTAGTGCCCCAAGATTTTATGAATTGGGCCAATAGTCAATATGGTAGTAATCAGAAAAGTAGTATTTCTCGACTAATCTTGTCTACAGATAATCCTTATAGTCCTGCTTTGCGCAAATTTTTAAAAGCCAATAATTTCGAAGTATCAAGTGGTAAATTGATTGGTGGACAAGTGGGATTGGTCATTAATATTTTGCTAGGTTTGATTGCATTTATTGGTATAATCATAACAATTTTATCTATCCTCGTTTTTCGATTAAATTTTGAATTAATTATTTCCAAAGCTAGTTCAGAAATTGGTTTGTTATTACAATTGGGCTACCAACCTCAACAAATCAGTCAATTACTAATTAAACGATTGATTCAGCTATTTGCAGGCGTTTTAATTGCTGCTTTCTTCACTTTATTGATTGGACATTTTATTTTGTCAAAATGGCTAATAACCCAATCATTTACGATACCCGCAGGTTTGCATTGGGCGGTTTATGTTGCTGTTCTGGTAGTTGGTGGGTTGTTCTATTTCGTGAATAAACGGGCCATTGAAAGTAAGGTCTTGGATTTGTTTAAGTAACTTCTAAAATTAATCATTTTGCAAATGAAATGCTTGAAACTAATGTTGTTTTTCCTAGCAATTAGCTGTGGAAATATAAATAATAAATATGATGTTGTATCAAATGAGAGTATAGATAAAGAAAAATTAGAATTTGCAAAATTAATTTCCCACAAAATATTAAATACGCTGAAAGTATCGCTTTCTAGGCTCCCCTAGCAGGAGATACTTTGAAAGTATCTCCTGCTTTTCGGTCAATAATCCCTTAGCCTGACGACTATGGTCTAGAGACTAGAAATATCAGTAAAAAAACCTAAGTCAACCTCTACTAAGTTACCACCAATTCACTAAACCCACTCCCCTTCTTTTGCACTTGAATCTGAGTAGTAATCCGCTCTTTCAAGGCATGAACATGGGAAATCACGCCAATCCGTTTGCCTTTCGATTGTAAGTTTTCTAGCGTCGAAATAGCTAAATCCAAAGCAGACTCATCTAAAGTTCCAAAACCTTCATCAATAAATAAGGATTTAATTTGGGTATTTTTACCAGCCAAATCTGATAAGCCTAAAGCCAAAGCTAAACTCACCAAAAAGCTTTCTCCTCCTGATAATGTATGAATAGACCGAATATTATTAGCATGGTGTTGGTCAATAATTTCCAAAGCTAAATCTTTATCATTCGGTTTATGAATAAGATATCTACCGTTTAATTGCAATAAATGTCTATTCGCCAATTCAGATAATTTTTTCAAGGTCAATCCCTGAGCAAAAGCTCGAAAAACTTTACCGTCCGCAGACCCAATAATGTCCTTCAATTTAGCCCAGCGTCGATATTCTTTTTGTTGAATATCCATCCTTTCTACCAACTCTTTTCCAGCTTGCTTTCGACGATCATTATCTTCTATTTGTTGGGTAATTTTTCCAATTTGTTGGTCCAAATCCTGACGTTCTTGATTGGCAGTTACTTGTTTTTGTGTTAACGTTTCTATACTTTCTGTCGTCAATGCTTTTGCTACTGTTTTGGCTAATTCTTTGGTTGCATTTTTTAGGGATTGATTCCACTGAGTCAATCGTTTTTCTAAAGAAGCCTTTAAATTTTCTAAGGTAGTCACTTCTTCCTGAGAGAGATTAGCAATCTTAATGGCTTCAATCGTATCAAATCCTTTGGGTTGAATTTTTTGTAGTAAAATTTCACCTTGCCTTACCAGCTCTTTTTCAGTTTTATCAAGGTCTTTAGCATTCTTTTTGTCTTTAGCTATTTCTGATTTTAATTGGATTTCAGCTTCCTTTAATTGGAGGGAGAGTGATTCCACTTTTTGTTCTGAATGTTCAAGTTGTTGATTCAATGAGTTTCGAACAATCTCAACTTGCTCCGTACCAAATAATTTAACTCGGTCCTCTTTTAAGCTGGATAATTCTAGTCGTAATTTATCCACTTGCTTATCCATCTTTTCTCTTCTTTTCACCAAGTCTTTCTGGTTTTTTTCTAGTTGCTTAAGTTCTTGGATAATTTTTAGTAAATCCTCTTTCCGAGTAGCCAAGGCATTAGTTCCTTTTTCGTAATTCTCTTTCTTTTTATTTAATTGCTTAATAATTTCTGCTCCAGAAGAGGTGGTTAATGACAAATTAAAAACTCCAATTTGAGCAGCTATATCGGTTTCCTTAGTCCTTTTTCGATTTAATAAGTCGGTTAAATTTTTAACCGTTCCTTTATCTATTTCTTTTGCAGAAGTTAGATTAATTTTTTCATTCGCAAATTTTTCTTTAAAATCAGTTATTTCTTTTTCTTTTTGCAAAATAGCAGAGTCCAGTTCGAACAAAGTCGTTCGTAGTTGCTTTTTCTCCTCTATGACTTGTTGCAGCAACCTCAATTTTGCCTGCAAAACATCCGTTTTTGTGGTATAAATATCCTCATCACTAAAAGCAGGAACTAATTCCGCAATTTTATCCTCTTGTTCATTGATGCGCTTCAGTATTAAATCTCTTTTACCCTCCCGATTCTGGCTAGCTTCTCCTCTTATTTGCAAAATCTCATTAGTAGTCGCATTTTGCTCTATACTGAGCGTTCGCACTTTTTTTTGCTGTTTTTCATAATCTGCTTTAATGGTCAAAAATTCTTTTTCAGCTTCGTTAGTATACACTTTAAAAATGGGCATTTCTCTAAACGGATGAGTAGTAGCCAAACACAAAGGACATTCGTCTCCATCCTTCAATTTTTCTCGTTCTCTTTGAAATCCAGCAAACAATTTCTCTCTCTCATAAATTTCTGATTTAAACGTCAAAATCCCTTCCAGTTCTTCTACCAATTCTACCGCTGTTAAAAGCTCATTTTCAATAGCGTAAAGTAATTTTCTAAGATTTTTTTCTTCTTTTTCATATTCATTCAATTGGTTGATGCCCAATAAATACGCTTTATTCAGGTCAATCAAATCTTTTAAATGTTTTTGTTGTCCTTCTAATTTTTCAATCGTCTCCCCCTGATGGCTTAATAATATATTTCGGTCACTCAGATTTTCGACGCCAGTTAATTGTTCAAACTTATCCATTGAGGCATTTAACTCCTTTTCGAGTTCTACTAATTGTCCCTCAAACTCGCTCACAAAAGTTTGGGCTTGCAATAATTGTTGGGCTTTTTCCGCTTTCTCTTTTTGAGAATTCTCCACCTCTTTACTCAGATTATGCCACTCATTTATTTGATTCGTAACCGTAGGTAAAATACCGCCTAAATCTTTAGAATTTACTTTCTCTTCTAACCACGTTTCAATTTCCTTGATAGCTTTCTCAATTTCCGATTTCTCTGCTTTTCTGTTATCAATTTTTTGTTGCGCAAACTGGATTTCTTGATGCAAATCCAGTTGTTCTTTATGGATATTTTGGAAAGGCAATTCCTTAGCCTCAATTTTTACATCTAAGGCATTCACCTGTTGAAATACCCTTTCTTTAGCTACCTTTTTAACTTTAAAGTCCTTTAATTCAATTGTGAAATTACTCAACTGTCCAGCCAACTCATTTTGTATTTGTTGGTAGTCTTCAATTTTAATTTTAGCGGTATTTGCTTCTGATTCTAAGGAAGATTGATAATCTTCTAAATTTTCTAATTTGGTTATCTCTTTTTGAAAAACCACAGTTTGTTGATGACGGTCTAATTTTGCAAAATCCGCCTCCGCCGCTTTAATTTTTTGTTGGGCAGCTTGTAAGGAAATACCTAATTTTTCTTTTTCTGCTTCCAATTCTACCAAGCGATTTCTCCATTGGATTTGAGTTTGAATGGAAGCTAATTCTTTTTGCTTCGCTTTATTCTCCTTTTCCAACTCCTTTTTATCTTTCTTCAGCAAAGAAAGTGTTTCAGGGTCAAGAATTTGTAATGCATCTAGCTCTTGTTTTAAAACGGCTATTTTTTGTTCTTCCTCTTTATGTTTTTGAAAAGCTGCAATGGAAATTCTGGAATAAATGTCCGTTCCAGTAATTCGTTCTAATAAGTTACTACGGTCCTTGTCTCCTGCCTTTAGAAACGCCGCAAAATCTCCTTGGGACAACATGACGGATTTACTAAATCGTTCATAATCCAATCCAGTAATTTTCTCTACTTTCTCATTAACCGCTCTCGTTTTATCTTCTAAAATTTCAAATATTTCTTTTTCCTTATTCCATTGAGCTAACTCTCTTTTGGTATTGATTTTTCCATCTACTTTCCCCCTAGACCGCCAGATAATCCATTTAGCAACATATACTTCTTCTTTTACCAAAAATTCAACTTCTGCATGTCCATCTACCGCACCATAAGATAAGACCTCTCCCTCATTTTTATTCCGATGCACGCGTCCGTATAAACCTAAAGTCATCGCATCTAAAATAGTCGTTTTCCCTGCACCCGTATCTCCTACAATAGCAAATAAGCCAGCATCACGCAAAGGACTTTCCGTAAAATCTATGACGGTTTCTAGTTTTAATGAATTTAAATTTTTTAAAGCTATCTTAAGTATTTTCATTCTTTTCGATAATAGAAATTCATTTATAGTTAAAGGGTTTTCTTATGAAATTCAAAAACAATAATTAGCGTGTTTTTGAACCCTGCCTTTGCCGGCAGGCAGGGTTCAAAACCTTTTTTATTAGAAAACCTTTTTTACAGTTAAGTACAATTGACTTTTTAAGAAAAATATCCTTAGAGCCTACCGTGAACCTTATGCCGTTGACCCTGAACCGAATAAAGGTTAGTGTTTTAAAATTTCTTACTCTTCAGCCATCGACTCGCACAACTCCCTAAAAGTCAATAACAAACCTGCTTTTTCTTCCTCAGGCATCTCTCCTCCACTTTCACATTTCTTTATAAAAACATCTTCTGGAGTAAGGTCATCCAAACTCACTTCTTCAGCTAAACTTTCTAATGCGGCATGAGGTCGACGAGTTCTTATTTTCAAAATATCCATCCAAAAATCTTTAGCAAATTCTCGAATTTCTCCATCTAGATTGGGAATATTTTCTTCCATTTCGATACTAATATCAACCCAAGGCATCAACTCCCCTTTTCGTTTATCATCGAACCGTTTCAATTTTCCTTTAACTGACTCTATTCCGCCAATAAAAGTGACTAGTTCTCTATATCTCGGTACTTTTATTTCTTTAATATCTTTTAACTGCTTACCATCAAAGTCTAAGACCAAAACGACCTTACTATCTTGAATTTCGCTAAAACTTAGGGGAATGATGGAACCACAATACCGCACATGTTGCTGCTCCCCAACCAATTGTGCTCGATGAATATGGCCTAATGCTACATAATCAAATATTTTGGGGAAGTTATCTCCTTCAATATTTTCTATATTTCCAATGTAGATATTGTCCTGCTTGTCAGAGGCCAAAGCCCCTTTTGCAAATAAATGACCAGTTGCTAAAATCGGCACTTTCTTTTTTGCATATTTTTCTACCGCTTTTCCTGCATCTTGAAAATGTTTTACAATGCCAGCTTGGACTTGAGCAATTCGTTCCAACCCTGTTTCTCCAGACACACTTTGTCGAATATCTCGGTCCCTCAAAAATGGAACAGCAGCTATAACTGCTTCTAATGCCCCTTTCTCATTTTTCAACTCCACTACTTCATCTTCAATATTTTCCGTAGCTGCACCAACAACGTGCACATTTAAAATCTCCAATAATTCTTTGGGAGCATTGAGCATGGAAGGGGAATCATGGTTTCCTCCAATAATCACAATATGCCGACAACAAGTACCTTGTAAATCTTTTAAAATTCGGAAGTATAACGTACGAGCATAACTAGGTGGATTGCCAATATCAAAAATATCTCCGGAGACAATTAAAGCATCTACTTTTTCGACTTCGATGGTATCTTTCAACCAGCCGAGTGCTAATTCATGTTCCGCTTTACGGTCATTCGTGAGGAATTTTTGGCCAAGGTGCCAGTCAGAAGTGTGTAGTATTTTCACAGGATGACAGGTTTTTAACACCAATAAATCGGTGTTTTTTATAGGTCGTACATCTTAGACTTGTTCTAGTGTTCGACCAAATTTAAAATGACGGGTGAATGTATCGTTCGTAACCGCCAATTTTAAATTTGGTCAACCACTAGGTCGTAGATGTAATGCGCATATTATTTTTAGTAATAAAAATTTCGTTTAAGAAATGTTTGGCTAAAGTATAAAATTTCTTTCATCTTTTAGAAAAGTTTCTTTTTAGTAACGATAAAAAATATCTGGTAGCACTCCCGATAGCTATCTGGATTAGTTTGTTACGGATACAAGTCTTTAGACTTGTATTAGTTACTAAAAATGATTTTATGGGTAGCTAACCCAAAGGTCAGCGTTCAGACCAAACTAAAGTTTGTGCTACCAGACCATAGCAGTAGGTTATAAAGAAAGAGATACTCTGAAAGTATCGCTTTCTAGGCTTCCCTAGCAGGAGATACTTTGAAAGTATCTCCTGCTTTTCGGTCAATAATCCCTTAGGAACGATGATTTAATAAACTTACATTCTTAGGCTAGGTTATTTTGTGCCTAATCGAGGCAACGAAATAGGAGTTATGCCTTAGCATAATGACTATTTTGTTAACGAAGAGTAGGTGCAAAAGAATCAGCATAGAATGT
>CALLVC010000018.1 GCA_938010785.1 uncultured Saprospiraceae bacterium | reverse complement strand
TTTGGCGGATTCAAAGTTTTCTTCTGTCACATAAATTGGTTTGCCGTAGACGATTTTTAAGGTGGTAAAAAAAGGAGGATATCGTTTTCTATCCCAAGTAGGAATGCGCCAATTTCCTGCTACTTGAAATCCAATGGGGATAATGGGCGTTCCTGTTTTTAGACTCATTACCAACACTCCATTTTTAATTTGATTCAGTGGACCTTTAGGGCCATCTGGATTAACGAAAGTACACCATCCTTCTCTTAGTCGATTAATGACTAGCTTTAGTGCCTTTTTCCCATTGTGACCAGAGGCACCGTAAGCAATTTCTTGAATTCCAATTCTTTTCTTCATCATATGAACGGGTTTCATATACCAGAATGGATACGATAGCCAAATATTTGGTCGATTGAATTTTGGGTGGGAGAAAAAATACAATGGGCCATTTTCATGCCAAAGCGCAAAGATATGATTGGGGGAATTATTGACGTATTCGATATTATGATATTCAAATTTCACCAAACTACGAAAAGTCAAATTCATAAAGGCATACCAAAAATTACCTATCCATCCGTATAAAAACAAGAATGGTTTTAATAAAAATGGGAGGTTATGAACGGTGTATTTTGGCATTTTTTATAAAATTGACTTTATTAATAAGGTGTGTGCAAAGTTTTCAAAATAACCTGTTGCCAACCCATCCCTAACCCTTCCCTTCAAATGGAAGGGGACTACTTTTTCGGTAAATTAGAGAATTTATCGGTTTTTAACCTGAAAACTGCTATTTGACGACTCCCTTCCCTCTTGAGATGAGGGAGTGTAAACTCCTGAACCGCAAAGCGGACGGGAGGCTAGCAGGGGATGGGTCTAAAAGGATAATTTAAGAACTTAGCACATCCTTAAAAATTACTCTATTTATTCCAAATACCCCAAAAGCGTTTTTTCAAAATCAGGCGCACTCGGACGAGTTTCCGAATGACTCAAAATCGCTCCATCTGGTGAAATGAAAATATATTGCGGCAAGCCTAAAATTATACTTTTTTGACCTTCAATTTCCATTTCTGCTAAAGTAAAATAAGAAAGCGGGTTCGTTTCGTCTCTCCCTAACCAATAATGTTGGCCCTGCCAATTCTTTTCTTGGATATACTTTTTCCAATACCCAAAAGGTTCATCCATCGAAATAGTGATAAAATGAATGGGGTGGTCTTTGTATTTTTCAGCATAACTTTTAAAAATTGGTGTTTCCTTTAAACAGGGTGAACACCAAGTTGCCCAATAATCAATGACTAATAATTTTCCTTTGAATTGATTAATGGGGATAGCCACACTGTCTATGTTTAAAATAGTACCATCGGGAATACTATTACCGACAGCCACTTTAGCCATCCTTTCTTTTTTGGACAAGGGTTTAATTGCTTTAACGGGAGCTACTTCTTGTTTAGGTGTTGGTGTTTCTTTTGTAACAGGTTGATTGTCACAACCTATTATTAAGAATATGGAAAGTAAGAAAAATGAGTAGATTTTCATGTGTTTCATGTGTTTTTTCAAAGTTCCTATGCTTTGTGATAGGAGGTTTCTTCAAATTTAAAAACTTGCTCCAAATTACCTGTTTTATAAATAACCTTATCGGCAGTTACTATTTCTAAAGTACCAGATTGTGCCATCAATGGACCACGAACTTTATGTAGAAATGCCGCTAAATTAGCTGGAGATAAGTTTTGCAAATGGGTTCTATAAATGGCTGTTTTCTCTAATGCCACTTGAATCCATTTTTTTCTCCACCAAAAGTAACTCATCAAAATGGCATCTAAAAAACGCCCTAAAACAATGCCTAAAAACGCCCCCAAATAACTCATGCCCATTGGAAAAGCTAAAAACCAAGCAAAGACCAATTGTACAATATTTCTATTAAAAATAGCACTATACATGGCTGGTTTTGTATCTCCTGCCCCTCGTAAAATACCAGTCAACATAATTCCAAATGTAGATAATACTAATGAAATTAGAGTGATGTTAAAATAAGAAATACTGCCTTCCATAATTTTTGGATGTCCAGAAGGGTCAAAAATATGGATAATTTCCTCCGCAAATATATAGACAGGTAGTATCAAAATAGACATCGCAATAAGTCCCAAGACAATCATTAAATTTCCTTTTTGAATGGCGGATTTTACCTGCCATTTGCCCATTTCTTGCCCGATTAAGGCAGTGGAGGCTATATTGAGTCCAACAATCGGTTGGGCAATCAATTGCTCCACTTGTAGACCAATGCCTAAAACGGCAGCGCCATAAGTCCCCAAAGAGGTGGCGGTCACAATGCCAATGATGAATAGACTAGAGGCATGTCGAAAAATTCCTTGAATACCAGAAGGCACACCAATGGATAAAATATCTTTGATGACTTGCCAGTTGGGTCGCCAAGTTCCTGCTAAAATTTGAATGACATTTTTACCAGAGTGAAACAACCAGATGCTAAAAACCACTAAAATAACCCTCGCTAAAATTGTCCCTAATGCTGCACCGACCACACCATAAGCAGGAATAAGCCACCAACCAAAAATGAAAAGGTAGTTAAAGACTACATTTAAAAAGACTAAAGTTATCGTTAATAATAAAGGGGTAAACGTATCTCCAGCCCCTTGCATTAATTTATTGACGATGATGTTTAATACTAAAAAAGGAGTCCCTAAAAACAACACCTGTAGATATTCCGTGCCGATAACCACCGCTGCTAGTTCTCCTCCTTGATTCATTAAATTTAGGAGTGGCTCACTTAAAATATAGCCGATTACTCCTAAAATTATCGACATCATAATGCCCGAAATAATGGACTGCCGAGTGACTAAACTCATTTGTTGTTGGTCTCGACTTCCTTTTGCTTGGGCAATCATGCTAATGGCACCGCCAGCAACGGAAAGTACGGTGATTAGGATAAATAATCTGAGGGTATTGGCTAAACCGACTGCGGCAATTTCGATTGGACCGAGTTGCCCAATCATAATCATGTCAATAGCGGCAATGAGGGTTTGTAACAGATTGGACAGCATCACAGGGATGGCTAGCTTGCTTATTTTTTTGAGTAAGGTTTTATTAAAGGGTATTTGCATGTATTAGGAATAGTTCAATAATAAATTTACATTCTTCTGATTGTTCTTTTTCCTTTCTACATCGTTGAAAAGCCTCGTGATAGCTAGGCTATCCCTGCGTTTTTCGCCTCGTATAAAGAAAAAATAACTACTCATAAAAACGTAATTTATTAATGTACCATTCCTGAGCTAGCCTTTCAGAGGAATGGAAAAGTGCAAAGATAAGGGTTTAGTTTTGGGTATGCTTTCCTGAGTAATGTTGCTTGGGGGGTTAAGCAGAGATTTTTTAAAACAAAACTAGGAGGATAGGGCCACGGATTGAACGGATGAGACGGATTTAAACGCCTGCCGCAGGCAGGGATTTTCTTTTAGGTCGTGTTCTATTGTTATCCCAATTTTGTTAATCTCTCCGCCGCCACCGCCAATGTCTCTTCCTTCTTTGCAAAACAAAGCCGAATCACCTTATCACCCGTTGGTTTCGAATAAAAAGGAGTTAGTGGAATCGCTGCCACGCCAATTTCTCTAGTTAAATATTTTGCAAATTCCCCATCTTCCATATCGCTTAGGGCAGCGTAATTAAATAACTGGAAAAAAGTGCCTTGGGATAGTTTTGGAATGAGGGGTGTATCTTTTAAACTATTGGTTAGAAAATCTCTTTTTTGTTCGAAAAAGGCGGGTAAAGTGGTGTAATTAGCAGGTGTTTGGAGGTGTTCTGCTAGGGCGTATTGGGTAAAGGAATTGACACAGAATACATTCCATTGGTGGACATTTTTGAATTCGTCCATAAGGTGTTTTGGGCCTACGGCATAGCCCATTTTCCAGCCTGTACTATGAAAGGTTTTCCCAAAGGAGAAGACTGCCAAACTTTGTTGATAGAGTTTTGGAAAACGAATGACACTTTGATGAGTAGCGCCATCGTAGATTAAATGTTCGTAGACTTCGTCGCTGAGCACGATAATATCTTTATCCGCAACGATATTTTCTAAAGCTTCTAAATCTGTTTTATTTAAAATCGTACCTGTCGGATTGTGTGGGGTGTTGATGATAATCATTCTGGTCTTTTCGTTGACCATATTTTCGATTTCATTCCAGTCAATGGCGTAGTCAGGATAGACCATTTGATACCCTCTCGGTATCCCTCCTGCTAATTGGATAGAAGGAATATAGGAATCATAGGCAGGTTCTAGAATAATGACTTCTTCGCCAGGATGCACAAAGGCAGTAATTGCTGTAAATAAAGCTTGGGTTGCGCCAGCAGTAACACAAATTTCTTCGTTTGGATTGATGGATTGACCAGCAGTCAATTGAATTTTATCACTAATGGCTTTTCTTAAATCGAATAAGCCGGGCATTGGGCAATATTGATTTTTGGCATCATTCAGATACTTAGCGACTAAATTTCTAAGCCCTTCGTCACAGTCAAAATCGGGGAAACCTTGACCTAAATTAATGGCTTTATGCTTAGTGGCTAAAGCAGACATGACGGTGAAAATGGTGATTTCAGACTTAGGTAATTTCGAAGTAATTTGCATTTTTTTAGCTTAGGGCAGAGGGCTTGGGGCAGAGGGTGCGGAAACCCTCTTCGCCCTCAGCCCTACGCTCAATAAGGATTGTCCCCGTAAATAACCGTGCGTTCTAAAGCCCGATGAGCGGGGAAATAATCATTAATTGGTTTATGTTGAGTCGCTCGATTGTCCCAAATGGCAATGGAGTTAACCTCCCAACTGAAACGACAAGTAAATTCATCTGTTACGACGTGCTCAAAAAGAAAATTTAATACCGCCTGACTTTCTGATTTGCTAAGTTCGCAAATTTTGGTGGTAAATAGTTTATTGACAAAAATTAATTTTTCTCCTGTTTCTGGATGTCGGTGAATAACTGGATGCACTACGGGCGGATTGTCTGCTACTGCTTGCGCTAATCGTTCTCGACCGCCTGGTTCTGCTAGACTTTCTTTAAAGCCATAAGAAAAATCATGAATAGCTGTTAGACCATCCAGCATTTTTTTCATAGGTTCGGATAAGGCTTGATAAGCAGCGGTCATACTCGCAAAGGCAGTGTCTCCTCCTTTGGCAGGAATCACTCTTGACCGAAGAAAGGTCGCCACAGGAGGATGCTGTAAAAACGTCATATCTGTATGCCAAGTATCAATCTTGGTGGGTTTTTCGGGTAAACTTTCTAAGATGGTGATTTCTGGAAAGCCTGCTACGGTTCGATAGGCGGGATGAGTTTGTAAGGGGCCCCAGATTTGGGCTAACTCTTTGTGTTTGGCAGGCGTAATATCCTGTTCCCTAAAAAAAATAACTTGATGTTTTAATAATAACTTTCGGATAGCTGCTTTTATAGACGGGGTCAAATCTTGGGTTAAATCAATGTTTTGGACTTCGGCACCTAAAGCACCTGCCATTAATTTTACATCCATCATGGTTGTTTCGTTTTGTTATTGCATGATATTGGGACTATTGTTGCCATCCCAATATTTTATTATAAATTAAAGTGTAATATGAAGTTGTTTTTGGTAGCAATTATGGCTTTGAAAATTATCTTATTTAAATTTTGAAAATTCAAATGATTTTGGAGCTTTTTTACTAGACTTTCTTTTCTTTTTTTCAATTGAAAAAAAAAGAAACAAAAAATTCTAGTTTGTTTAAATCCCTCCGGGTAAACAAACGGCAGCCGCCACCTCAATAAACGTGTTCTTAGGCTGCTTTGCCAACGTACTCTGCGCTAAAAGCCAAAATATTTGCTATTTTCATATAATGTTAAAATCAAAGCGATAATTACTGTGTTTTTAGTACTTGTGGTAAAAATAAAGTTAATCCGTTAAAATCCAAGTTGAACTTTATTCTTTTTCAGTAAATAATTTCACGGCCTGAATCAACCTATCTAAATCTTTAGTCAAGGTATAAACATTTGGGGTAATCCTAACTCCAGAAATATTTTCCCAAACAATAGCCACAGAATGAATTTGATGTTCCTTTTTTAAGTAGCTACTAATTTCAGCAGGGTCTTTTCCTTCGATGGCTAAAAGTGCAATAGCACCACTAAAATCCCGATGCATTGGTGTATTAATTGAAACCCCTTTAAAGGGCAATACGCCTTTTATCCAATACTCTTTTAAAAATCTAAGTCTGGCTTCTTTCCGCTGACTACCAATCATTTGGTGAAAGTCAATGGCTTGACCAATCCCTTGTTCAATCGCAATAGAACGGGTTCCTATATGCTCAAACTTTCGGATATTATCACTTCTAAATTGAGGGGCTGCCATTAAAGGGTATAAAGGTTTTATTTTATCTTTTTTGACATACAACATGCCTGTTCCAAAAGGCGCACAAAGCCATTTGTGTAAACTAGTCCCAAAATAATCACAATGCAAATCAGGAATTTTAAAATCCAATTGGGCAAAAGTATGAGCGCCGTCTACTAAAACTTCAATGTCTTGAGCTTTTGCTTTTTTAGCAATAGCGGCAACGGGCAAAATTTGACCACTCCAATTAATAGAATGGGTGATATGAACCAATTTGGTTTTATCCGTGAATTGCTCCACATATTTTTGAACGATGGCCGTTTCATTTTCCATGACAGGGTCTAAATTGACCCATTTTAAGACAATTTTGTCTCTATGTGCCCGCTGCTTCCAAGCATTCATCATATTCGGATAATCCTGCTTGCTCAAAACCACTTCGTCCCCAGCTTTTAGTCGTAAACCAAAAATGACATTCGCTAACGACTCCGTTGTATTTCTATGAATAGCAATTTCTTCTTTAGAGCAGCCTGCTAAGTCTGCCAATTTTTCTCGAATCGGCTCTTTTCCATTGCGGTCAAGGATGTGCCACATATAATGAGAAGGCAATTCATTGCTCCATCTATTGTAATGTTCGACCGCTTCTTGTACTGTTCTAGGAGCGGGAGAAACACCTCCGTTATTTAAGTTTAATACGGTAGGAGAGACCGAATAGGCTTGTTTGATAAGGTGCCAAAAGTCTTCATCTTGACTAGCTGAAGAAAGGTCCGTATGTTTTGTTGCTTGGATAGCTTTTAAGAAATCTTTTCCAGCGGTGGTATGGTAAAAGGGGAGGGCCGTCGCTGCGGTGAAGGTGGAGAATTTTTGAAGGAATTTTCTACGAGAAGTCATTAGCAAAAGTTTTTAGTCAAAAAAGAGTTAAGGTAAGGTAGTTGGAAAAATTAGATTTACCGAAAATTGATGATTTAACAATAGTAATCCTTTCAGCAAAAGTGATTGGAAACTAGTGATTAGTGATGTCAGTTCTCAATGCTGGTCAGGAGTAGACGAGCGGCTAGTGGTGTCTAGTCTCTAAACCAAAACCGTCAGGTTAAAGAAAGAGATACTCTGAAAGTATCGCTTTCTAGGCTCCCTTAGCAGTAGATACTTTCAAAGTATCTACTGCTTTTCGGTCAATAATCCCTTAGCCTGACGGCCTCCAGACTAGAAATTGCTATCTGGTCGTCTCCCGACGACCGTGGATTGAGAACTTACAATTGGATTAGACGCTGAGGGGCAACGCTTAATCTAATCACCAATCACAAGTCACTTTTCTACCTAAGTTTCAAAGTGCTATAGATTTTTTATTTGGGTAGGATATTTTTCCTGCTCCCTAAATTACTCTATTTTACTAACAATAAAAGGCGAATGATTCACAATCATTCGCCTTTTATCTTTAGAGTCCGTGTACCGTCCACCGTGAACCGTGAACCTTCTACCGTGTACCGTCCCTCTACAAACTAAACCAATAATTCACTTTAAACACCAAGGCTCGGTTTTTAGGTCCAAAGTTCTGAATTCTAAAACTATCAGAAAAGTCATCTGTTTCTACAAAATAGTTGTCCGTATAAACTAGGAAAATATCAGACATTGGGGCAAATCGCCATTGAAAACGGCTATTGATATTGAAGTTTTCTGCTTGGGTATTGTACTGCACAAAAGTCGTCCAAGACAGGTTATTAGAAAAGTTAATTTCTACTTTAGGACTAATAGAAAAAAGCTGACTTTCGCCGTAAGGTCCACCAAATTGAAGGTCGTTGTAAGCGAATTTTAAACCAAAATTTCCCCAAGGTTGGACTCTATAATTGGTTTCTAATTCAATGCCTGTTCGAGTCCCACTATAAAAACCACCATATCTTATTTCGGCTTCATAGGAAAGGGGTTTTCTGGAATCAGAGCGATATTCTAATTGCACAGAGGACGTTGTATATTTTTGAGCGGGTAAGGGTTCGTCTCCCGTAAAAGAAAAAGGATATTGGAGGTCAATTGCGCTATTGCGAGCACGTACTCGAAAAGAACTCCTTCCAGCAAAACTAATTCGATAAGACAAAGAATTGGTTCTTTCTAGAAAATCTCCATCATTGGCCTTAGTGACCCACCAATTAAAAACACTAAATTGTTGGGAGATTATATTGCCTCTTTTTTTAGGGTAAATCGTATAATTTAAATCAGAGAAGAAAGAACCAAACCCTATTCTATAGGTGGTATCTTGAACGGCATCATAATGGTTTAACCGACCTAAGAATCCCATGTCGGCAAAATATTGGTCTTGTACTTCGTAGTAATTTACTAAACCTGACCAGTTTCTGTCTCTATATCGAACACCCCCTTTAAAATAATAATTTTTCTCCGTAATATCCTCTTTGAAAGAGTGGTTGTAGCCTGCCCAACTTTGCCATTTATTATCGTTAGAAATATAGTTAAATTCTAAGCCAGCATTTCTACCATAATCCGTATTTGAAAACTCATTATCCTGATAAGCCTGTCGATTAGTAAGGAATCCTTTAATAACAGACCGCCCAAAAACCTGTTGGTGGAATGCGGTGGCTGTGTAGTTTTGACCTGCAAATTCATCTGTCTGTCTAGTTTGCATATTTAAAAGACCAACTCGGAGGGTTTTTGTAGCATTACCAGTTAATCTCAAACCGTAGAGGATGGGAATAGCATTTCCACTATCGTCCAGTCCAATTCTTCTGGAGAAAAAGGGGCGAGCAGAGGAGTTGCCAAAGTCAGCAAAAATATCTGTGTTCTCTAAAAAGAATAAGCGTTTTTCTGGCAATCGAATATTAAACCTTGTCAAGTTGGTAACTTGCTCATCGACCTCTACTTGCGAGAAATCGGGATTAACCGTTACATCTAAATTTAAGGAAGAAGTAACCGCAATTTTAGCATCCAATCCAGTATTTAAACTATTTTCTCTAGGCGTACCTTCTTCAAAATCTTTAAAACTAGAACCAGAGACATAGGGAATAATAGCTACGTTTCCTTTGGCTTTTTTTGGCGCTTTGTCCCAAATTAAGGCCCCTGTATAATTTAAATCAACCGACCGAAATTGAACAGGCACATGCGACCAAGTATGAAAACTATTATCACTCGCTTCGGTCCGAATAAAATTAACTCCCCAAGTTGTCTTTGTTTCATCATAGCGCAGAGACTTGAAAGGGATAGCCATTTCAGCCGTCCAGCTATCAGCAGAAATTTTAGCTTTAGAATACCATTTATTGTCCCATCTATCATTCATGGCACCACTCCCTGGGCGGCTACTTCTAGCCCCAGTATCTCCTGTCAAGAGTCCTTCCATCTGTACGCCATATGGATTGACGCCAAACATAAAACCATTACTCTTCTGATTAACAGGGTCTAGGACGACGACGATATTATCCCCACTCCAAAAATTGACATCTCTTTTTAAGGTTTGGATGATGGCGCCATTTGGGTCGTGCATAGTGGCAGCGATGTAGATGAAGTTGTCATCGTAAGTCACCTTAATTTTTGTTGATAATTCTGCATGTTTATCATCAATTGGGAAGCTATACCAGAAGTCAGAAGCTTCGTTGGCGTTTTGCCAGACCGCTTCATCTAATAGTCCGTCCAACTTTATTTTTTCAGAAGTTCGACTGATTTGAAGTTGGTATTCTTGTTGACGGTCTTTCTCTCCACCACCATTATTGGCAAGGAGCGGAGTCGTTATTAAGAAAAGAAGTAGGTAGAAAGGGTAAAAATAAAATTTCATCCTTGTTTGGTTCTAATTAATGATGGTCGGGAAATATTTATTGAACCACAAAGATACGGGGAAAGTTGAGTAGGAATTCTGATTTCTTTTTGAAGATTTTTGTCGGAAGAATAAATGAGCAGTGAAGTACAGGAGTGGCTAGTAAATAGTTTGTTGTTAAGATAAAAAAAAGAATAAAGTATAGTTTAAACGATAAAGCCATATTCTTTTTAAGGGTTTTCTTATAGAATCTGAAAAGCATTTCTGAAAAGCCTAATTGAACCACAAAGGACACAAAGTTCACAAAAGAGATTCACAAAAGAAAAATAATAAAAACTTTTGTGAATCTCTTTTGTGTTCTTTTATGTGCTTTGTGGTTCAAAATACTTTTATAAGAATGGCTTAGTAAAGAAGTTTGTTTTAAAACTAAATACTTCAAGGTACGGAAAATAAGGTTAATTACTCAATACACTAATTTTACTACTATTCGCTTTCCAAAGGTTAAAATCTAAGCTATTGATAATCCCATTCCCATCAGCATCCGCTGGAGAATATTGATTCACTCCTGCGCCAGCTTGTTTCCAAAGATTAAAATCTAAACTATTAACAATCCCATTTCCATCAAAATCGCCACTACTCATAAAGAATTGACCTTCAATTTGGGTTTGTTGATTGTCTCCCATTGTAGTAGTGGCAGCACTAGCAAAATCAAATACAGCGGGATCATCATTTAAAGGTTGAGCATTGCTACTGATGATAGGTAAATGGCTTTTGTGGAATACAGCGATGTAATAATTTTTATCGTCTAAGTCCTCAAAAGTTAGCAAATCATCTCCCGTTATATCAACTAAACTACCTGCACTATTTATAAAAACACATTTTTGAGCCACAACAGTTTGCATATCATTTTCATCTCTTAATTCTATTAATAGCCAGTCTACTACGTTTGCGGGGAAGCTAGAAACGGTAACCGCTTTACCTATGTCGAAAGGCGCTTCTTCGGGTAATAAATCATTATCTAGGAGATTGGTACTTAAGGAGTTACTATTTATGTCGTAATAGCCTTGTAGCATCAAATTTACTCTAGCAGAAGTATTTCTTTCTTCTATGACTTCAACACATCCAGCAGGTTGTAATAAGGTCATTGGTTCGTGACTACTAATACAATTTGGTTGAGTACTTAATGCAATTTTTGAATTACCGCCATCATGCGCATGGGTGGTAATAGTTCGTCTTTGGACTCCATTTCTAACAGAGTAATGCATAATTTCATCTTCATCAATCACATGTCCTAAACCATGAGCATGTCCTAATTCATGCAAGGCAATACTTTGAAAATCATATTGGTTTATTTGAGGTGGCCAAGGTCCGAAATTCCAAGAGAAATTGCCCATAGACTCATTGGGAACAAATTGAATGTCGAATTCTTTCAAATACCAAACAGTATTATGGAAACTACAAGAACTATTTCCAGATGCTTTATACCTTGAAGTAGTGATTCCTAATACTCCTAGCGGTAAATTAGGTTCATAAAGAATGACACTATTGCCATCGTTGGCAAAACCTTCTGTAGTTCCAGATTTATCAACTTGCCAATTGACTCCACTAGCACATACCCAAGTATCCATAGCCTGTTCAAAAGGAAGGACTGCACTTGACCCAGCAAATCCTGAAGTAGTATTTAATTGAATCGTATATCCACCTGCCTCATTTCTATTTGTGAATTTTATATTTTGTCGTGTTTTGCTATCGAAGCTTCGGAAAGAACTATAAAGCGTATTGATAGCATAACTAATGTTAATAGGCGCTGAGCCAACAGTTGAACCACTACTATTTTTTACCAAAACATTACCAGTACCTGCACGAGATGGAATTTTAACGCTGATTCGGGTATCAGACCACATTGAAATATCTGTCTCGTAGTCAATGGTAGTTAAGGTTCTTCCACCTGAGTCACTATTAGCAAATTCTATGATTCCAGGTGTTGTCCCAAACCCACTTCCTTCAATAATTAATTCATCAACTTCCTCTATGGATCCAGTGAAAAAGAGAGGGTTGATTTCGCCAGCTACATTTTTTAGGGTAATTGTCAATGGTCTTCCACCTGTTTCCGTATCTACAGGACAAGCCTCTACACCTGCACAAGAACATCCATCCGCAAGAATAATATCTCTTAAGGTATTTGGGTTGCCATCATCACAGGGAATACCGGGAGTAGCAGGGTAATTAGGGTTATTAGGTGCACAATCCTTTATGTCAAAGACATCGTCGCCGTCAGTATCTAAAAGAGCTATTTCCCTAACTTCAACTACAAATTCATTGTAACAGGAATCATTTTGATCATCAAACATCCATATTCCTACAATTTTGTTTCCTAGCTCAAGTCCTTCAATAAAATGCGTTTCAGTACAATCTCCGTCACAAATAACTTTTTTCTGACCGTTAGTTTCAATACCTGTTAATTCAACTCGCTCACTTTTAGCTAATAACTTGTCAATTCGAATGGTATTTCCTTCAACCACAGGTGGTGGTAATGCCTTACAATTAAGTGGTTGTCCACTATTACCGGCACAGGTACAGCCATCTGCTTGAATTTGGTCATTTTTTGTCGATGAGTTTCCATCATTACATGGAGCACCAACAGGCATTGGATAGTTGGGGTCCTTGTCATCACAATCTAACAGTGAGCAAATACCATCTTTATCATTATCTTTTATGACTACTCTTGGATTATAGTTATCACCATTAGGCGTTTTAGCAATTTTCCCAGTAATTTTTTTGACTTTTTCCATCATAACCTCTTCATCCATAGGTTCCTGTTCCATGAAATCATAGTATTTACCATCTTTGTAAATCAAAATACCTTGAACATGAGAATAAAGCTGAAATTGACTTTTTTTGAGTGCAGTACCATTCTTAGTAGGTTTTGTAGAATTGGAATTGGCATTTTCTAGCAGCAGTAAATATTCTGTTCCAATTTCGATACTTGCATTGGGAGTAACTATCTCTAAATCACCATCAACTTCTCCACCAGGCAAAATAAGGTCAAAGGTAGCTGCTGTACTTGCATTTTTTAGGTAGGCAGTTACTTCCATAGTAAAGGCTGTGTAAATCCTAGTATGATTGGCATCCCAATAAGATTCTGAGGAAATAGCCCTTGCCATAATAATTTGGTTTGATTTGTTTATTCTATTATCGAAAGGAATAGGTAGGACAGTAGCAAATAAAGATTGAACACACAATATCAACAAAAAACAAATAGTCGTGTTTGATAGAATTTTTTTCATAGTTTGACTGAATAAATTGGGCTTTCTAAAACTAAAATGTGACGTAAGTTGGAGGGCTAAGTCTTAATTAATAAAAATAGAGAAAAAAGAATTAGAAGGGTAAGTTAGGAGGAGAATAATTGACTATTTTATCAGCTATTAATTTTAATTTATACCACAATTTCGTTGATTTTTTTGGGAATGATTAGTCGAGAAAATTAAATTTGTGACAGCTTATTTTTTTTTAATAAAATGCAGTATCGATTAAATAAGTACTTTTACGAATAGCAAGTGCCTCATTTTGAATATTTCGAGAAAGTATACAAATAAAATAAAATAAAAAAAAGGTGTTTTAGTGACATCAAATCGAATATAAAATATATTTACAAATAATAGTATATAAGATAATTTTTAAGTCAAAATCATTAAATAACCAGTCTAAATTACTAAATTTTCTAAAAAAAAGTAATTTTAGCTAACTCCCATTTGATTCCCAAATTAAATGTTAGCAACTGGCATAGAAATTGACTTATAAGAGAATGGAACGGGATTTTTACACTTGATTGGGGGGTTGAGTGCAAATTGACCGTTCTATTTTTTTGCCCCTATATAACCCCTTAATCTCTTAAAACTAGTAGCATATTATCGGCTAAAACACGATTGTTCGATTCTGATAAGGCAACACTTTATGCTGTAGTTGCAGATAAATAGCTTCTGATAAAACCATCTTCTCTAAATTCTTACCTTTCCGAATTAAATCTTTAATAGAATCTTTATGGCTGACACTGTTTGTGTGTTGAACGATGATTGGGCCTTCATCCAAATCTGCTGTCACATAATGGCTAGTCGCCCCAATAATTTTGACCCCTCTTTTGTGAGCAGCATGGTAGGGCTTCGCCCCAATAAAGGCAGGAAGAAAAGAGTGATGAATATTGATGACTTGATTAGGGAAATGATTAACAAAATTATCCGATAGGATTTGCATATATCTAGCTAAGACAACAAAATCGATATTATGCTCCTTTAATAGAGCAATTTCTTTTGCTTCTTGTTCTGCTTTAGTTGCTTTGGTGATAGGAAAACAATGGAAATCAATTTCAAAGCGGTCTGCTATATATTTTAGATTTTCATGATTACCGATAATTAAAGGAATTTCTACCTCCCATTCACCCGACATATACCTTTGTAAAATATCGTATAAGCAATGGGACATTTTAGATACAAAGAGTGCCATTCTAGGCTTATTGTCTGAAAAATGTAACTGCCATTGCATCTGATATTTATTCCCAATAAGCGTCTCAAAATAATCAGCTATCTTTTTTCTTGGAATAGCGAAATCATTTAGTTCCCACTCAACTCGCATGAAAAAGTGATTAATATCAACTTCTACATGCTGTTCAATATCGACAACATTCCCATTGTTTTTTAATAAGAAATCAGAAATTGCAGCAACAATACCCTTTTGGTCAGGGCAATGAATTAGTAAGATAGCTGTATTTTTTTTTGAAGAACCCATTGAGTTTATAATGAAAAAGTTTTTAGATGATATTGAAAGTTATTGGAGGTTTAAACCTCCAATAATTAAACCATATTCCTCCTTAAGTTTTAATAGGTGGATGTTTTTGTAAAAATCGTAATACATCCTTCGGGTCATCTGTGATGTGTAATAAATCATAATATTTTCTACCCCAAGCCAATTGTTGCACTAATGGATAAATCATCGTCTTAACAGAATAATGTTCTATTCCTAAAAAGACCATAGGACTTAGATAATTAAAAGTTCCATAGTGATTTTGGGTTGCATCCATAAAAATTTCTTGGACCGTTCCTGCACTTCCTGGCGCACAAATTAAGCCATACAAACTAACGGCTAAAAGGGTATCTTCTCTGATACTATTAGAAAAATATTTAGCAATGTGAGAAGCAAATAAATTGCTGGGTTCATGCCCATAGAACCAAGTAGGAATAGCTAAACTCTCTGCTCCTTTTGGATGTTGGTCTAGAATTTTAAAAGCTTGTTGGTGAAACTTCTTATCGGCGTAATGAGGTGCTTTTTTTAGTACTTTGATAGCGTCTATCAAATCGTCTGTATCTTTTCCCGCAAAATAAGCACCTAGGTTGGTAGCTTCCATGATACCCGGACCACCACCAGATGCTAGTAAATAGCCATTTTCCGTTAATAATTTCGCAGTCAAGGCAGATTTTGTATAAAATGGGTCATCCCGTCTAGTGCTGTGCCCGCCCATCACACCGACACATTTTTTGGTGGTCATTCCATCTTCGTCAAAATTCAATAAATCTCTCAATGCTTCGTCCATAGAATGGTCATGAATCCTTTGCCAAAGCGCTTCATTGATACTAGGAGTGTATTTTTGCTTAACGAAATGCTTATAAATTTTAATATCTGTGCTATTATCCTTTTTAAAAGAATAACCTTTCATTAATTCTTTCCAATTATAAAGCTTACTTCGAAATGGTTTGTATGGCAAATCAGTCGGAGCATTGATAATAGTTGCTCCTTTTCGACGAAGCTGAATCTCTTCTTCTAATTTGAGTTTACAACCTAAAAAAGCGGTATTTTTTATTTTGAGGTTATCCCATTCAATATCAACTTTGGAGAAGTCAATATTCTGGACAGTACAATTTTTTAAGGATAAACCATTCTGCAAAAACTGTCGAAAGTTTTTAATGGTGTGAATGATTATTTCTTTATTCGCTTCAAATTTTGTCGGCATAGTATGCTAAATTTAATAATATCAATTTTCTTATCTATACGGATAAAAGAGTGATTTTGAGATAGGACAGAAGTCAGACCGAAAAATTATATTTTTCTGTCAGAAGTCAGATTTTACAGATTCTAAAAAAATTGATTATCAGCTATTTAAGCTTAAATTATCTGGCTTCTGACCTCTAAAATCGTTTTCACAAATTTATCCCGTTTTAAGTATAATCACCTATTTTTTATTAATTCTACCTGATTTACCACTCACCACTCACCACTTTTATCAGGCTTTCATCAATCCACCATTATCGGTCTTGTAAAAAGCGTCAACGTCAATGTCTTCTTGTTTGATAAAACCTTTATTGGGTAAAGTCTTGTCAGCCACCATTTCTACTACGGCAGCAATAGAAGCAGCGGTTGTCCAACTGATAGCCCGCCAAGTTCTCCAACCAATTTCTTTAGGATAAAAAGCATTAAAATACTCATCCCTAAGTAGTTGTTCATCTTTCCATCCTTCAACCACAGCATAAACATATACAACATCTTCTTTAACAGGAGGTTTAGCATTGCTTAAAATCCGTTCTAACTCTTTTTTATCTTCTTTTAGAACTAATTCATACATTAAAAAACGCATCAATTTTCCGTGTCCAGGATATCGAATGGTTTTGTAATTCAGGGTATCCACTCTTCCTTCATAAGTTTCACACATAGTACCTAGACCTCCTGAAGTAGTAAAGGCTTCAAATTCTTGTCCTTCGATATTGATGTATTCAAAACCAGTCAAAGAAGGAATCATTTTTCGTTGGCCATTGTCGATAGCTTCGGCATCATTGATATATTCGTTGATAACGCCTGCTGGGGACCAAGTAAAAGAATAGGCTAACTGACCATTTGGGAATCTTGGTAATGCACCAACTCTCAACTCAATATCTCTTAGTTTGGTGAATTTGTTTGCCATGTTAGCACCAACAATACCAATAAAACCAGGGGCTAATCCACATTGAGGAGCCATGACGCCTTTAGAAGTTTTGCTCAAATTTCGAATAAAATTAGTAGTATCGACATCCTCCGTTAAATCGAAATAATGAATGCCCGTTTTATGGGCAATTTCTGCTACTTTTTTATTTAAAAAGAAAGGTAAAGCAGAAACGACAGCATCCGTTTTTTCAAACTCTTTGGTCAAAAAGGAAGTATCAGCAACATCTCCTTTTTTGACTTTAAATGGCATTTCTCCGTCATAATGTGGACGATTTAAGTCAATACCAGTAACTTTAAATCTTTTACTGAGCAATACTGCTACTAATGTACCGACCTTACCAAGGCCAAGAACAACAATTTTTTTCATAATTAGATTTTATGTATAGTTAGGACTTTGACGAATACTATTTGGTTAAATTTTTCGCAAAGTAAACAATGATTTTGATTAATGAAATAGGTAAACGTAACTTGAAGTTTTAAATTTCCCCAACCTTATCAAACTAAGACTTGTTTTAATATTGCTGTCTGAGGAATTACCTTGATAACGTTAAATTATCGAATTTCACAATATGAATTAATGGTTTGATTGTTCGACGGCTTGATTGCTGGCAAAAAAAACATCAAACAATCAAGCAATCTGACAATTCAAAATATATTTTTAGATTAATTCGATTTTACATATTAATATAAAGCTTAACTTAATGACATTGTGTCAATGTTACTCAACTATTTAACAAAAAATAAAATATGTTATATCAAATAAGTATTTTTCTACTCACTTTATTTACTTTTACGGCTGAACCTGCTCCAGAGTTTAGTTTAATCAACACAGAAGGGGAAACGGTCGATTTAGCAGATTTTGAAGGGAAAGTCGTTTATTTAACTTTCTGGGCAAGTTGGTGTCAACCCTGTCTAAAAGGTTTTAAAGGAAGCGAGCAGATTCGAAAAAAATTGGCAGCTCAAGGAATCGTATTAATCAATGTAACGACAGATAGTAGCCATGAAAAATGGCGAAATACGATGGGACGAATTCCAATGCCCGGCATTAATTTGTATGGTGGGAATAATGCCAAATTAAAACGAGATTATGAATTGAGTAAATTGCCAGCTTATTATATTATCGACAAGAAGGGTAACTTTGCCTATCTTTCCGATAAGGAAAACCGAGATATATTTGAGGAATTTAAATTATTACAAGAGGAGTAAGGGAGGAATGAAACTAGTATCAAGCACTAGGGTTTTCTCATAAAAATGAAACATCCGAGTAAATGTTGATTTATTGGGACATTCCCGAAATAAATTCGGGACAGGCAGAGTCCCAATAAATCAAAAAAGGGTTTTTAAAGGGTGAGCTAAAATTGATTTTCTTTGAAAATCAATTTTAGCTCACCCTTTAAATCCCCTTTTTACAAATTTTGCCGTTCGATACGGTCCCGATGAAAATCGGGATTGGGAACGCTTAGTTAAGCATTTTTATAAGGAAACCTTTTATCAAGCACTTAAATGAAAGAAAAAAATAAAATATATCCACACGTTTACGAGAAGATGGAGGATTGGCCAATTCATAAATTGCACCAAGACCGAAAGGCATTTGTACAAGAGATAACGGATTTTACGGTAGATAGGTTGATGAAAGGCAAGACGGAGGCGGTGACTGAAATGATAGGCAAGACAGCATATTTGGAACAGATTCGTATTAAAGAAGAACCTTGGAAAATTGACCCACCCAACGAACGTTCTTTCTGGAAAAAAATCCAAAAGCGATTTGTCAAAAAGGCATTGGACCAAGAAGAAGCACAAGCGGAGATAGCCAATAAGGAGATTCTTACGTCTATTGTAAATACTTATGCAGAAGAAATTGTTGCTACTTTCAAAATAAGTACTTTTCAATTTGCTCGGAAGTTTTTAACCTGGTTTTTTGGTCGTTTATTAAATACGGCTGCGAGTAGAAATATACGTCGTTTATTCAATCGAAAACATCAATTGAGTGAGCGAATGAAAATCAGCGGAGAAATAGAAAAGGTCCGTTCCTTGATGAAAAAGGGAACCGTTATTATCCTACCCACCCACCATAGTAATCTGGATTCCGTTTTAATCGGGTATATTATGGATACTTTTGGAGGATTGCCGCATTTTTCTTTTGCAGCAGGATTAAATTTATACAATACAGGATATACTGCCTATTTTATCAATAGAGTAGGGGCATACCGATTGGATAGGCGAAAGAAGAATCCTATCTATTTGGAGACCTTGAAGGCGATGTCTAACTTAGCGATTCAAAGAGGCACTAACTGTATTATTTTTCCCGGTGGGACTCGGTCTAGGTCAGGACATTTAGAGAAAAAATTGAAAATGGGGATGATGGGAACCGCCGTAGAAGCGCAGCGGGCATTAGCAGAAAAAGGGAAAGATGATAAGGTTTTTATTGTGCCAGTAGTAGTGGGGTACCATTTTGTTTTAGAAGCTCCATTTTTAGTTGAAAATCACCTTCGTCAGATAGGGAAAGAGCGGTATATAAGTGTCAAAGATAGTTCCTATAGTTTTAGAAAAATATTAAAATTTGCTTGGAATTATTTTTCAAACGGCTCTGAAATTTTATTAACTTTTGGAAAACCCTTGGATGTCTTAGGCAATTTTGTGGACCAAGAAGGAGAGAGTTTTGACCAGTTTGGTAATCAAATAGATATAAAAGATTACTTCAAAAAAGATGGGTTGATTAAACAGGATTTGCAACGCGATAGGCAGTACACTCAAATTTTAGCAGAAAGGGTGGTAGAACGATTTTTTGCAGATAATGTGGTTTTAAGTAGTCATGCGATTGCGTTCTTAGTTTTTAACTTATTGAGGACTCAAAACACGAATTTAGATTTATTTGGTTTATTAAGATTGCCTAGTGAGGATTATGTATTTCCTATGAAAACCGTAATCGCTGCAATGGAAGAATTGCAAAAAGAATTGAAAATTTTAGAAGCAGCAGGAAAAGCTAAATTATCTAAAGAAATTCACTGGACAGCGGCAGATTTGGTGAAAGAAGGCTTAAAATTTTTAGGGGTCTTTCATGCACAAGCACCCTTGAAAACCAATAAAGCGGGAGATGTTGTGAGTGAGAGTTTTAAATTACTATATTTTTACCACAATCGTTTAGACCATTATGATTTGCATAAAAAAATTAACTGGGCTACTTATAAAATAGAGGAAAAAGAATTGGTGGAAGCGTAGGAGTGGTTAGTGATGAATGAGGAGTGATGTTTGGGACACAATTAGATGAAAGTAGATTAACTGAGAACAAAATTTTCGATAGGATTTATTATGATTAAACGCTTTTTTCTATCAGAACGAAATATGATGACTGCCATATTAATCAATGCAGCAGTCATTTTTATGTTGTATTTTCCTGATATAAAGGAAAACAATACACTGATTCAGATAGACCATTTTTTTGTTGTATTTTTCTTAATTGAAGCGATAGTTAAAATAGTTGTTTTTAAGCCGAAAGGTTATTTTTCGAGCAATTGGAATTGGTTTGACTTTATCATTGTTATCGTAAGTTTACCTTCTTTATTTATGGCTTATTTGCCATTGCCAGATACTTCTTCTTTATTACTTTTGCGGGTGTTTCGATTGGTTAGATTATTTCGATTAATGCAGTTTGTACCGCATTTAACGATGATTTTGTCTGGCTTGGGTAGGGCGTTAAAAGCCTCTGTTTTTGTATTGATAGTGCTACTATTTTTAGATTTGGTTTTAGCGATATTGACTTGCCACTTTTATCAAGACATCGCTCCAGAGTATTTTGGAAATCCCTTAATTTCGGCTTATACCGTTTTTCAATTGTTTACGGTAGAAGGTTGGAATGAGGTGGCCGATGTAATTGCCAAGAACTCACAGGATGAAATGCATGTCGGTTTTTCAAGATTCTTTTTTGTTTTAATAGTGTTGATTGGCGGCATATTTGGCATGTCCTTAGCCAACGCTGTTTTTGTAGATGAAATGACCATGGATAATAATAAAGAATTGGAAGAAAAGATAGACAATTTACAAAATGAGATAACCCGAATTCGGGAACTATTGGAGGAGCGAAACGTTTGAAAAGGTAACTCCCTATAACCTCAATAACCTCTAATAACTCCCAATCACCTCATTCTCAGTTTAAATAAATTACCATGAACTTCATTATTTACGATTTAGAAGCGACTTGCTGGTTGGGAAGACCTCCTGGCTACGTACAAGAAGTGATAGAAATTGGCGCTGTGAAAATGAATGGCTATGGGGAAATTATAGATAAATTCAATCGCTTTATTCAACCTGTGGTCAACCCTACCTTGTCCTCTTTTTGTCGGGAGTTAACGAGTATTACCCAAGCACAAGTTAGTCGAGCTAGTAAATTTGAGTCAGTTATAGAAGACTTTCAAGATTGGATAGACATTTTCGAAGAAAACTATTTATTATGTTCTTGGGGAAATTTTGATAAGGTGGCATTGGTTCGGGATTGTGAGCGACATGGTATGGAGGTAGATTGGTTAGATGAACATATTAATATAAAACGTCAGTATCAGGAAATTAAAGGTTTTTCAAAACCTAAAGGGCTACGAAGAACCGTTGAAAAAGAGGGATTCGATTTTACAGGAATTCACCACCGAGGTATTTCTGACGCAGAGAATCTAGCTAAGGTTTTTGGGAAATATTTGGACGAGTGGCGGTTTTAATCTTGCCTTTTATAGACGCTTCAAGGTTTTTTAAACGCTTGAAGGTCTCCCCTAAGCGCTTTGCCCTTTGCCCTTCGCTATTTCCTCCAGTAAAATCTTCGCCTTCAAAATAGCCCCTACCGAAATAGAATCTGTGATTGCTCCATTTAAAACCATTTCATAAGCCGTTTGAAACGGTACTTTTTTAATAACTAATTCTTCGGTTTCTTCAGGTTCGGATTCGCCTTCGGTTAAATCTTGGGCGATAAAAACGTGAGCCACTTCATCTGCTATACAATTAGACAAATGCATGGTCATCAAAGGTGCCCATTTTTCTGCCGTTAGCCCAACTTCTTCTTTTAGTTCCCTTTTTGCTGTA
>CALLVC010000017.1 GCA_938010785.1 uncultured Saprospiraceae bacterium | reverse complement strand
ATTATCGTCCATATCCATATACACATCTGCATCTGGCGCTGGTTCATAAGGCCCTTCGCCTGTAATAAATCCTGTGCCTTCACCCGTAGAACTCATAAATCCGCTAGGAATACCATCGCTTAATTTGATATAGTACATACCCGCATCTAAGTTAGCGAAAAGGTAATTACCATTTTCGTCGGTAGTGTCCTTATCGATTTCTACATCATCGCTGCCACCTTTTGTGCCGTCAAAATCTCGGAATAAGGTAACTTCAATGCCTTCTATGCCTGGTTCATTTTCATCCGCAAGCCCATTATTATTTAAATCTTCCCAAACTAGGTTTCCTAAAATTAGGGTTTGGAATAACCCAAAATCAACAGATAAATTGGTGTTGTTTGCTGTATCTCCATCATTGATTGGCTCGTCATAAAGATTTAAACTAACCATCGTACTCATAATCATGGAATCCATGAAAATACCATCATCTAAATTATCTGTATTGATATCTGCATCTGGTGCTGGTTCGAATGCCCCTGAGGTAGTCGTACTGTTGATACCTTCCCCTGTGGACGAAATCATACCGTATGGTAAATCAATAATTTTTAAATAATAATCTCCTGGGTATAGATTGTCAAATAGGTAGTTACCATTGCTATTAGTGGTATCATTCCCCATATTGATATCATCTGCACTCATCTTAATGCCGTCGCCGCCGTCTTTGAATAAAGTGACTACGATGCCTTCCATTTTTGGCTCGCTGGCATCTGCCACACCATCATTATTTAAATCTTCCCAAACTAAGTTACCAATTGACATGGTTTCGAATAATCCAAAATCAACACTTAAGTTAGTGGTTGAATCTACATCTCCGTCATTGGTCGGTTCGTCATATAAGCCTAAGCTTAAAATATCAGACATGATTAGCATATTGCTACCTACTTGCATACCTGTCCCGTCATCGTCATTATTGATATTATTATCTGGGTCTGGGGCAGTTTCATAAGCACCTGTGCCAGCAGCGACTAAATCGCCTTCTCCTGTTGAACTGACCATATTTGCAGGAATGCCGCTTGCTAATACTAAGTAGTAATTGTTCGGGTATAAATTTTCAAATAAGTAGTTCCCAGCTGTATCTGTAGTATCTCTTGCAAATTCAATATCGTCAGCAGTACCTTTGATACCATCAGGACCTGGCTGATAAAGGACAACTTCTACGCCCTCCATTCCAGATTCATCTGAATCTACGATACCGTTATTATTTAAATCTTCCCAAACTAGGTTTCCTATCGTTAATAGGTGATATAAACCAAAGTCTACATTGTAATTAGTTGTGTTTAAGGTGTCGCCATCATTTTTAGGCTCATTATAAATTTCTAAGGAAACCAAATCACTCATTATCATGGCAGTATCTCCGATGCCCATTTGCGTTCCATTGTCATCGTTGTCTACTTCCATTGCATCTGGGTCTGGTGCAGTTTCGTAAGGACCTGTACCTGATACTATATTAACTCCTTCCCCCGAAGCACTTATGAAATGCGCTGGAATTCCTTGATTTAATTTTAAATAGTATTCTCCTGGGTAGAGGTTGTCAAATAAATAAGCACCTCCATTTGCCGTTGTAGTTGTATCAACAGCAACATCGTTATCATTGCCTTTGATGCCATCATTTCCATCCCAAAATAGAATAACTTCGACTCCATTAATACCCGGTTCGTTAGCGTCAACGGTTCCATTATTGTTTAAATCTTCCCATACTAGATTTCCTAATTCTAGTGGTTGGACTAAACCAAAATCAATGGTAAAGTTGGTGTTACTATCTAAATCACTGTCAGCAACAGACTCCATATTTTTGACCAACTGGAAAGTATCTGACATCACCATTGCACCCATTTGTGAACCATCGTCGTTATTATCGACATCGTTGTCGGTCATTGCGCCTGGTTCAAATGTTACGGGGTCTTTGCCTAAAGTTCCTGCTCCGTTGGAGCTAACTAGGGTAGTATAAGTTAAGTTATTTAGTTTCACAAAATAAGTACCTTGACCTAAGAAGGTGAAATTATAAGCACCGTTCGCGTCGGTTGTATCTACTTGTACTAATAAGTCATCTGCTGTCCCTTTTTCGCCATCAGCACCAATATTGTAAATTTGAACTTCTACGCTATCGACTCCTGGCTCACCATTGTTTGCTATACCATCATTATTTAAATCTTCCCACACTAAATTACCTACGGAGATAGTTTGGTATAAACCAAAATCTACGGCTAAATTTGAAGTGCTATCTACATCACCATCAGTGGTTGGTTCATCACTCAAACTCAAGGTAACTAAGTCGGACATCACCATTCTCATAGTTGGCGTACCCATTTGTGTACCGCTATCATCATCGTTGGTGTCTGTATTGTCGGGGTCGGCAGCAGGTTCTACGATGCCACTGCCCGTGAAAATACCTGTGCCTTCGCCGGTGGATGAGTGCATGCCTGACGGGATACCATTGTTCAATTTAATATAGTAATCGCCAGGGTAGAGACTGTCGAATAAGTATTGACCTCCATTTGCGGTTAACATACTTTCGAGAATTGTATCGTTGGCATTGCCTTTGATACCATCGCCTCCATCACTGATTAATTGTACTTCGATGCCATCAATACCTGTTTCTCCGTTATTATTTAAGCCATCGTTATTGTTATCTTCCCAAACTAAGTTTCCAATGCTCAACAAACGAATTAAACCAAAATCTATGGATAAATTGGTGTTATCATCTGTATCACTGTCGTCTGTTGGTTCGGTATAAGCTTGAATTTGGAAAGTGTCTGACATTACCATTAATTGGTCTCCAATAATCATTTGAGTACCATCATCATTGTTGTCAAGATTACTATCTGTACCTGTAAACGGTTCAGCGGTATTAGCTAATGTCCCGTCTGCACCTGTTCCTGTAGAAGAGTACATATTGGTTGGTGTGCCACTATTTATTTTTACAAAATAAGTACCTTGGGTAACATACTCGAACAAGTAATTACCAGCAGCATCCGTTGTATCTCGTTTGATTTCGATATCATCATCCGTACCTTTTGTTCCATCAGGACCTAATTCGTAAAGAATCATTTCTACTCCTTCAACGCCAAGTTCTCCTATATCTGCGGTTCCACTATTATCCAAATCTTCAAAAACTAAGTTTCCAACAGACATGGTTTGAAGGATACCAAAATCAACGGTTAGATTGGAAGTAGAGTCTGCGTCTCCATCATTGGTCGGTTCATCGCTTAAGCTTAATAATACGATGTCGGACATGACCATAGTAGCTGCACCGCTGCCCATTTGCGTTCCATTGTCATCGTTGTTGGTGGCATCTGCTTCTGCATTAACGCCAGGCTCATGAGTTCCTGAACCTGTAATGATTGGTGTGCCCTCTCCTGTGGAAGAAATCATCCCTGGTAATAGACCGCTATTTAATTTAACGAAGTATTCCCCAGGATATAAAGTATCGAATAAATAGGCACCGTTGGTATCTGTTATCACAGTATCAATGCCTACATCATCGGCATTCCCTTTTTGCCCATCAACTCCTGCTTGATATAAAATGACTTCAATGTTATCAACTCCTGTTTCGTTATTATTGAATAAACCATCGTTGTTGCTATCTTCCCAAACTAAATTTCCAATACTTAACATTGGAATTAAACCGAAGTCAACTGATAAATTGGTATTGTTGTCGGTATCATCATCATTCGTTGGTTCTGCATTTTTAGCCAAGTTTAAGGTGTCGGACATAATCATGCTGCCCATTTGGGTGCCATCGTCGTTGTTATTTACGTTGGCATCTGTATTTGGACTAGGCTCGTAGGTGCTAACTCCACTTCCATCTTTTCCAGAACCAGTTGAACTTATTAAATTAGCAGGAATACCAGCATTTATTTTGACATAGTAAGTACCTGCAATTAGAGTGTCAAAAAGGTAATTTCCGTTAGCGTCAGTAGTATCAATGGCTATTTGTACATCATCATCTCCACCTTTTACTCCATCTGCTCCAACAGCGAAAAGAATGAGTTCGACATTTTCCACACCTGACTCTGTTCCGTTATCAAATTGGCCATCATTATTATCATCTTTCCACACTAAATTACCAATGGAAAGCGGGGCAAATAGACCAAAATCTACGGCTAGATTAGAAGTAGAATCTACATCGCCATCATCGGTTGGCTCGTCGCTCAAAGTCAAGGAAACTAAATCTGACATAACCATCGTACCCATTTGTGTCCCATTGTCATCATCATTTAAATCATCACTATCTGGGTCTGCTGCTGGTTCTGTATTTAAGGTATTATTTTCTTTTGCGGTAGAAGAAATCATGCCATCAGGAATACCACTATTTAATTTGACGTAGTATGCTCCAGGATATAAACTGTCGAATAAGTATTGACCACCTGCTGTGGTAATGACAGAATCTAAAATGTTATCATCATTATCTCCCTTGGTGTCATTATCCCCATCATCCATCAGATAAACGGTGATACCATCTATACCTGCTTCTTCATTATTGTTTAAACCGTCGTTATTTTCATCTTCCCATACTAGATTACCGATGCTAAGTAAACGGATAAGCCCAAAATCTACGCTTAGATTACTGTTATTATTGGTATCATCATCATTGATGGGTTCCATCTCTATTTTAAGCTGAACGGTGTCTGACATAATCATTGTACCCATTTGCGTACCATCATCGTCATTGTTGATATTGCTATCAGTCATTGGTCCTGGTTCATAATCTGCTGTTCCGCTTCCATTTGCGCCTGTTCCTGTAGAACTGACCATACCTGTAGGAATACCACCTACTATTTTTACATAATAAGTACCCGAATCAAGTGGGGAGAATCTATATTTTCCTAATGAATCTGTGAAAGTTGAATCGATTAGAATATCATCGTCGCCACCTTTTTCTCCGTCTGCTCCTAAAGCAAATAGTTGTAAGCCAACGCTGTCAATTCCAGGTTCTCCTTGGTCAATTAATCCATTGTTATTTAAATCTTCCCAGACTTGATTACCCAGCGATAAAGGTGAAAAAAGACCAATATCTGCTTGGTGAATCATACATCCCGCATCACCTGTGATAACCTCAATATATGGTACATTCCCGGAGGTACAAGCTGTATCTATTTTTGCATCACTATCAATTTCATCATTCGTTCCCTCATTTGTTTTAGTCAGTTGAAAACTAACGCCCTCAATATCAATTTCTTGTGAGCTGGCATCCCAAGCTTCATCATTTCCAACAACTACAAAATAAGTAGTATTTGGTGCTAAACCATTGAACTTTGTATTGGGAGTACCTGAATTGCTTACTCCTGTAGCATCTACGTTGAATGCGTTAAAAGCATAATGTCCACCGTTTGTTGTTTTTGAAATACCGATTAAAGTACAATCTTTATCAAATAACCTTATGGTTAAACTATCAATACCCGGTTCACAGGCATCTTGAATGCCATTTTTATTTTTGTCTTCCCAAACATAATTGCCAATTTCGATAGGGGCAGGAGCGCATAATAATTCTAAATCACCTAAACCTACGCCTTTGCCCGCAGTTCCAACATCTGAATCTGTATTATATAATTCATAGCCTTGGGTGGTTCTTCTTCCACTTTCGCTACTTAATTTTATAACGCCTCCTCTATTGAACAATCCTCCTTCTCCTGTTACAGGGTCGTAAGCAGTGGAAACTACTTCATTGCCAGATATGGCTAAACCACCCGTTGTAATTTCTGCATGCCCTGGAAACCAAGGCGGAGCAACGAGGTCGCCGCCATCCGAGAAAAAGTCTCCAATAAAATATTCGCCAATATTGGGATACCCATTGTCAAAAATATAGGATGGATAGGTATTATTTGTTCCTCCGATAGCCCCGCCATTGGCATTCGTACAACTAGTGGCATTTTCGATAGACCAATTGTCTGCTCCATCGTTACAGGCAAATAAAATATCTCCAGCACTATAGGTAGAATATAATGCAGTTCCTGTTGGGCCATAATTACCAAAGCCTATTTGAAAACCAGCTCTATCTGTAAAACCTAAGATTAGATTGCCAGAAATATCAAATTCCAAATCGGTTAATATGGGTTGAGGGTAAGCAATAATTCCATTTTCACAAGATTCTTGTAATTCATCTACCCAACCGTACCAACCGTCAATGCCTGAAGTACAAGTCCCTGAACTATAACCAAATGGTGGTTCTCTATCATAATCAAGTGGGAAATTTAAAACTTCTGTAAAAGCACCTCCATCTAATCTATAGACAAAACCTTGTAGAAAGGCTCGGGCAGATTTATTGGAAACCGTCGGTGGACTTGGTGCTGCATTGCTTCCGTCACAAATCGCACCAGCGTATAGACTGCCATTTCTATATCCTAATGCCCAAGGTCTATAAGTACCATTGGTACAACCAGGGTCGGGTACTGGAAATGCGTTAATCATTGATTTTGTAGCTATATCAATAACATAGACGGTCTTGTCAAACAAATTCATGACGTATAGTATCTTTCCATCTTCACTTATTTCTATATCCCCGATGCCTACTTTTCCTGTTTTATGGAATGCTTCTGGGTCATGATTAGGAGAACTGCTCAGTCCTCTGTCTGCATTAGAAGGAATGCTGCCCACGTCAATTCCTAAATCATCATTTAATTCCAACCATAGTTTTCCGTTGGCTACTGATGAAAAAGGATTGATTAAATAAATAGCATCTAATCCACCTCCGTCTACTCCTTCATGTAAGCCAGCATGTCTTTTTACAATTGCAGAAGCGAATAAACTACTTGATTTTTGTTCATAGGCTAAGCCCCATAAAGATGCCGCTTGGTTCGCATTTGTAATAGCTACTTTATCTGTTGTGATGGTACCTTCATTCGAGTAAGGCCATTTTACGACTATATCTTGAGTTCCCGTATTGTCTCCGTAAATGTAACATGGAGTGATTAGGAATTTTTCTTCGCCACAATAACTGGCAGGGTTTCCAAGACCTAAATCAACACATGTTCCTGCTTGAGCAAATTGGACGCTTGTTCCATTATTTGTTCCTATTTGTGTGGGTTTATAGTCGCAAAGAATGACATCAGGAATATCAAATTCAATTCTATATGCTACGTCGGTTGTAGTATTAGCTAGTAAATATTCTCCATCGGAATCCGTCCAAGTCGAATCGACTAAGGTATTTTCACAATCATAAGCGAGTACTTTTATTCCTGCTAGTCCTCCTGTATTATTATTTATTCCGTCAAAATCAACATCTATAAAGGCAACTCCTGCTATTTTATTTGCGCAATCTATAGTTACATCGGGAACACATGGAACTGGAGCTTTTATTACTAAGGTGTCTCCACAACAATCATCTGTGGCAAAATGTGCAAATAATTGGTGGCCGCTAGTTCCATCAGCTGCTATATCAAATTGCACCTTAAGGGTGTCAATATTGTTACCGCTAGTGGCTATACTTTGCGTATTTTCATCTAATCCAATGATAATATTATCTGAAAGGTCATTTGGAAATTGATAAATAACTTCTACATCCATAGTAGCTGTGAAAGTGCCATTTCCATTATCTATACAAGTACTTTGTTGGTAAGTAATAGCTAATTTACAACTAGGGGTAAGCCCAAAATCATTAGTATGGTCAATTGACCCAAAGTCACCTGTTGTTACTGCAATAAATGGTGCTTCTCCAAAACCACAGCCCGTTCCTATTGTAGCGTCAGAATCAATATTATCTTTATCTCCTTCATCTGTTGAGGTTAGTTTATAAGATGCGCCATTTATACTAACGCTTTGCTTTACTGTATCCCAAGAGCCATCTTCTCCTAAAACAATATAATAGGGAGTATTAGGATTAAGTGCATTAAAATGAGTCATTGCGGTGCCATCTGGATTGATACCCGTAGAATCAACATTGTTGAAATTGAAAGCATAGTAGCCTTTGGTATCTGTAATATCCAATCCAATTAATGTGCAATTTTCATCATATAATTTTACAGTTACATTTGCTAGCCCTTTTTCACAAGCATCTTGAATGCCATCTGTATCAATATCTTCCCAAACATAATTTCCAATTTCGAGTGGTAGTGGGTCGCAAGCACTTAGGGCAACGACATCTCCACCAATCCCTTTAAAATCTTCTCCTGGACCACTTGTTCCATCATAAGAAGGTAAATAAGAAATGGTAGCTGCTGGTCTTAGGATGAACTGACTTGAGTTATTGCCTGTAGTCGTGTAATCATGCGGAAAGATTAATAAGCCATGTGGTCCATCTTCTTGAAGAATATCTGCACTAGAGACTAAATAGTCAAAAGTACCGTCTTCTTTTTTCCAGATTCCTATGCCTCCATAGCCATCGTCAGGGCCATTTGGGTCTCCTCTATAGTGAATTCTTGGATTATCATGCAAATCATTAAATATTCCATCACCACCTGTGCTTTCCATGATATGATAAGTACCTCCATGATTGTGAGAAGAACCAAGTAAATTAAAACATCCTGTTCTGATTCCTGCCACGATGGTTCCTTCTGGGGTGAATTCTAAATCAGAAATGGCTACCCAATTATCGTTTACAAAAGGACCACCGATTTGCCCATTTCCTTGTAAACTAGTGTGAAACTGTGGTGTACCAGTAAAATCTCCATTTGCGTCTAAATCAATAGCATATAATTCAGGATCTAAATCGAAATTAAGTGTCCCAAAAAATACTTTATCGTGCGTTAAATTTACGGTAACACCATATGGTTTTTTATCAGGAGCAATTCCTGCTGCTCCATTGTCTGCATCAAATGGGTCAAATGTACTTAAGGTCGTACCATCTGCACCAATTCTATAAATCTTACCATCTTCAAAATTGGTCACAAAAAATTGATTGTGTAAAGAGTCGTAATCTATATTTCCTAAAGCTGGACCAGTATTTCTAACTAAGGTTTCATTGCCTTCACAGTTGATATTTGTTAAGCTGGCAGCTAATTGAGGTAATTGAGCAAAAACAGTTGCTTGTCCTGTATAGGCATCAATTTTATAGATAGTACCCGCTGCTCCTAAATCTGCTGCTCCTCCACCGATTTCTCCATAACGAACTACGGCTGCCCTTGTAGAAGAAATATAACCATACCCCGCACCATAATGAGCAGAGGCAGTGGCATAAATGTTTTTATTATTATCTATCGTCAATCCAAATACATTTCCTACGGAATCTACCCGCCAAGAAGGGTGGTGGTAATCTCCCAGATTATTTAGTGGACGGTCATTGCCAAAAGCTAAACTTCTAATATCAAATACCCCAAATGTATAACGTTCGTTTGGGTCTGATTGAACTAAGGTGCCACATGTTACAAAGCCCATCCCGTCAGCAAATTTCTTACCGTCGTAATGAGAATCGCTTCCGATGTTGAAAAGTGGATTTAGACAATCATTGCTGTCATACAATCCTAAATCTATACAGGTTCCTGCTTGCTGAAATTGAACCAGAGAATTTTCTCCATCCAAAAATGTTGGTTGGGCATAACAAGTGATTTGTTCAGGCAGATTAAACTCAATTCTATAAGTTTCTCCTGTTGTTGTGCTAGAAATTTGATATTCTCCTTCGGCATCTGTCATAGAAGAGCCAACTAAATTTCCATCACAATCAAAAGCACTTACTTCTATGCCTCCGAAACCTCCTTGGTTGTCATTATTGATGCCATCAAAATTTAAATCTTTGTAGACCATTCCTGCGATACCAGCTGAGCAGTCAGGGGTAACATTCAGACCTGAATTTAAGGGTAATTCACATGGGTCACAATCATTATCTATGAGGACTGTCAAACAATTACTTAAAACTTCACAATTCCCTGAACTACAGTTACCTGTATTCGTCGTAACTAATCTATAATAAGTGGTTTCTGATATATCTGCCGGTGGAGTATAGGTCGTATTTGTTTCATTAAGAATATTCGTAAATCCTGTCTCACAACTTGTGGTACTACTTTGCCATTGATAAGTAATAGTTCCTTCTCCAGTAGCTGGCGTTGATACCGTAAATGCTACAGGTACGTTATCTTGGCAAATTGTTTGATTGCCAGCAATTACTGGTGCGGTGACCGTTGCTACTTCTATATTAACCGTAATATTAAAAGCTCCACATAATGGATTATTTCCAGTTCCGTCAGAATTTAAACTAAAGGTCCCACATGCTTCTAGAGAATTTATGGTAATGGAATTATTACAAGCATTATAAGTTAGTCCTGTATTGGCTCCTCCTTCTTGCCAAGTACCTTCACAAATAGTACCTTCACAATTAATTAAATCTTGTAGGAAAAGTACTTCATTGATGGCACCTACACAAAGGGTAGAATCAATAACCAGATTGTTGTTAGTAGGACAGCATTCTTTTAATATATTGATTGCTTTTGAATAGGTGGCTGGAACGTGAGCAATTCCTTCATTTGGTATATAAGAATGATTACCTGTTGCTCCTCCTGCATCTATAACTGCTACACAATCATCGGCTAAAGTGCCTACATATAATTTTCCAACATCTTCATTATAGGTAATTCCCCAAGCACCGCCAAAACCAACTTGGTCTAAGGTACTATCTGTGATACTGTGCACAAGATTCCCTGTGGAGTTAATTTTGTAAATGGTTGTTGCACCCGTTTGTGCATGAAAGGTAACCATGAACCAATTTAAATGCTCATCTTGTGCTACGCCTAATGCATAATTATTTGAATCGTTATTATTAATAGTTGCCACTGGCGTAAAAGCATCTAAATCTGCATCTACTCTATATATAGTATGATTTCCGCCAAAACCTGCCCAAGAGGACGTGATGTACAAATTTCCATCTTTGCCTAGTGTTAATCCCCAGCTTGCTATATTATTTGGTAGCGTTAGTGAATTGATAGGAGCTTTGGTACATAAATCAAAAGAGACTACTTCAAAGGCTCCTGTATTTGGATTCTGACCAACTGCATACAAGGTATTTTCAATCGATGTTAAATTATAAGAATATAACCAATTAGGAATAAAGTTATTATCAATTACATTTCCATCACAGTCCAATTTAAATAACCTATTAACTGCCGCATCTCCAGTTTGATTGATTTGTGAAATATACAAATTACCGTTTAGGTCAGCAACCACGCCATGTGGGTTATTGATTACTTCTGCATCCACCCAAGTTGAACCTATTTCTGAGCCTACCGAACCATCTGAGTTTAATTCAAATTTATGCGTTAAATCTAAAGTTGGGTCATTGACATAAAGATAGTTGGTACAATTACAGGAGGCAGCGGCCATTGACGTAGCAGCTTCTTGTTGTAAAAATTTATTAAGCTTTATGTTTGATACTATATCACCTTCTCTTAGGATAAGCGCTGTTTCTTCCTTTAGTTGGATATAGGCTTGTGCAAAAAAAGTTTTTCCTTTTTTTATAGAAACGTCCTTAAGGTCATTTGCTTTTAAAGAGCTTAATAAAAGAATAAAACTCAGTAATAACAAACATCTATTTAAAATGAAAGGATAGCACAATAGCTTTCCGTCTGTAGACTTAGGACAATACTCTGGATTTGTAAGCGTGAAATTTTGGAACATGATGACTTGTTGGATTTAACGTATAATAATTTGTTAGTCAGGGGGGAATGAGATTTTGCTAACTAATGATTTATTTTTTTCTTAGGCTGTACGGAGTTTAGTTTTTGACACGGAAAGACACGGCTTGAAATTATGAATTATTATGTTTTCTTGCGAAAAGGTATGCTTTAGTTATGTTTTGAACATGACCTAGAGCAAATCAAGCAAAGAAACCGTCAAAATCCGTGTCCTTCCGTGTCAAAAATCATATGTAATAAGTGCTTCGTACACGCCTTATTTTTTTCCATTAATAAGTAATCCTAGTCTGAGTCATTAACTCCTACTGGTTATTTTGTTATTAATGGATTCAATCTGTTAATGAGGCCGTAATATTTAACCTCTTGCCCAAAATTTGTCCCTACTATTTACTGTATTAGTGAGATAAGATATTGGACTGCAATTATTTCTCGGTTGATGAAAAGTTAAAAAGTCCCAGTCTAATCGACTGGGACAGAAAGTATGGTAAAGACTATTCTTGCTGTGTTGAGCTGCCTAATTACTACACTTCAATTTTATTGATTTTGGTAATATATTAAGCATGTATGCTATTTTATAGCATGGGGAGTTAGGCTATAAATGGGCGTTTATAACACAATTTATTTTTTGAAAACAAATTGTTAATTTTTTAGTTAGGCAAAATAAATGGCTCTTTGACAATTTTTGCATTGTTCCCGTCGGACGACGAAGTCATCCGACGGGAACGACCGTCTCGTCGGATGGCTTCGCCGTCCGATGAGACTAATAAAGTATCTTTTGCAAAAATTGTCAAAGAACCATTAATTTT
>CALLVC010000016.1 GCA_938010785.1 uncultured Saprospiraceae bacterium | reverse complement strand
GTTCTCAATATACTTAAATTTTGGACACGGAGAACTCGGAGAAGACACAGAGATTCACAGAGAATTGCCTAAAATGAACTTTGTGTCCTCTGTGTCTCCTTTGTGTGCTCTGTGTCCTTTTTAGCGTTTTGAGAACTTACAAATAAAGTTGATGAATTACTGATAACCAGCCGCTTGTAACTTAAACAATTCCGCATATTTTCCGTCCTGCACCAACAATTCTTCGTGGCTTCCCAACTCTTTCATTTGTCCATTTTCTAAAAACAAAATTCGGTCTGCCATCCGTACCGTAGAAAAACGATGGGAAATCAAGACCGCCATTTTACCTTCAATCAATTCCGAAAAACGCTGAAATACTTCATGCTCTGCCCGAGCGTCTAATGCTGCTGTTGGTTCATCCAAAATCAATAATTGAGCATCTTTCATATAGGCACGTGCTAAGGCAATTTTCTGCCACTGTCCACCAGATAAGTCTACCCCATCGGCAAAACGTTTCCCTAAAAACTGCTGGTATTTTTCTGGCAATTCTTCGACTACGGTATCCGCCAAACTCTTATGGGCAGCATCTTTAATGGTTGGTAATTCTTGTAATTTAGGAATATTCCCAATGGCTATGTTCTCTGACACTTTCATTTGAAAACGCACAAAATCTTGGAAAATAATCCCAATTTCTTTTCGCAAATCTTTTAAATCATATTCTCTTAAATCTTTACCATCCAGTAAAATTCGTCCTTCATTTGGTTCGTATAAACGGGCTAATAATTTGACCAAAGTAGTCTTTCCGGCTCCATTCTCCCCTACTAAGGCTAATTTTTGACCTGTTGGAATATTGAAACTCAAATGACGTATTGCCCACATTTTGCTATTGGGATATTTAAAGCCTACATTTTCAAAGGTGAAGCCTTTTTGAATGGGCTGTGGTACTTTTCGAGCAGCCCCATTGAGATTGATTGTCGGTTTAATTTTAAAAAATCCAAATAAATCATCTAAGTATAAAGCACTTTCCGTAATCATAGAAAAACGATTCATGATGCTTTGTAACATATTTCGCATCCGTTGGAAAGAACCTGCCAAAAAAGTCAAAGTACCCACTGTAATCGCTGCACTCACCGTTTGTAAAATAATAAAAACATACGCTCCATAGTAAGCCGTCGTTCCTAGAAAGGAAAGCAAACTCCCGACCATTGCTCTATTGACGGCTATCTTTCGATTCTCTTTATAATATTTATCCGCAATGTGTTCAAAACGGTCCGCTAAGAAATTTTCTAAACCAAATATTTTTACCTCCTTAGCTGTCTGGTCACTCGCACCGATGTATCGCAAATAATCTAATTCCCTTCGCTGTGGGGTCCAACTTCTAGTTAGAGAATAGCTACGTCGATTAAAATGAGTTTCCCCAATAAAAGAAGGAATAACCGCCACTATTAATAATAAAATCAGCCAAGGATTAAAGGCTATTAATCCACCTGCCAAGAAGACTATCGTAATCATATCTTGTAATTGCGATAGCACCTGTGACATTAAAATGGTTCGGCTATTCGTCTGCCGTCTTGCTCTTTCTAATTTATCATAAAACGCTGCATCCTCGAATTGGTACAAGTCCAAAGAAGCTGCATGTTTTATCAATTTCACAGAAGTCGCATTAGAAAATAAATCCCCTAATAGGCCATCAAACAAAGAAATTGCTCGATTCAATAATTCAGATAGCACTGCTAGCCCTAACTCTATTCCAACCAATATCCACAAATAAGACATCTCTTTATCAGTCGCGTCAATCAAGCGTAATACTTCATCAATAATCTCCTTCCCTACCCATAAAATAGCTAAAGGAATAGCAGATTTTATGAGCCGCAACAACACATTGGTAAACGCCATGCCTTTGTGCGTTTCCCAAATCAATTTGAAAAAAGGTGGTAAGTTTTTTAATGCTGCAAACTGGTCTTTAAAAGAAACTTTCTCTTCACCCTTCTTTTTTTTGATGTGTCCTCCTACTTTTTCTTTTTTATTTCCTGCCATACAATTTTATAGTTTTCACAAATTTAATCATATCAAATACTTTTCCCTTTGATTCAATTCCTTATTTTCGTCTTTATTTTATTGATTAAAAATAAATAGTCTATGAATACTCCAGAAAAACGCTTCGCCGCCCTAAGTCTCGAATTACCACCTGCGCCAAAACCCTTAGGTGTTTATAAGCCTTTTTTGCAGGTAGATAATTTTATCTATGTTTCTGGACATGGAACTGTCCAGCCAGATGGTAGTTTATTATTCGGAAGAGTCGGAGATGATATGACAAAAGAAGAAGGAAAAGCTGCGGCACAATTAGTTGGCTTAGCCATATTAGCCACCTTAAAAGCAAATTTGGGTAGCTTAAATAAAATAGGACGAGTGATTAAAGTATTAGGCATGGTCGGTTGTGTACCTGATTTCAAACCACATCCATATGTTATCAATGGTTGTAGTGAATTATTTGCTGAAGTATGGGGACCTGATAAAGGCGTTGGTGTTAGAAGTGCCGTTGGAATGGGGTCTTTGCCTGGTGGTATACCTGTGGAAATTGAGGCGATGTTTGAGTTGGCGTAATGTCGTTTTAGAACTTCCAGAACCTGCCCGACTAAGGCAGGCGGGCTTAGAGTTCTGGAAGTTCTCTATACGTTCGTTTTATCAATTCAAATTAACATTTTCCTCTAGTTCAAATTCTTCTTCTTTCTTTCG
>CALLVC010000015.1 GCA_938010785.1 uncultured Saprospiraceae bacterium | reverse complement strand
GCCCACATCGGAAATGGGGAAGTTATCCAAAACAGTTTAATTGCCTTCGATAAGGGTAAATTGACTGCAGTGCAAGCGGCAGGCGATATGGATGAATCTACTTATCAAGTGATTGACATAAGTGGAAAACATGTCTATCCTGGTTTTATTTTACCAAATTCTCAAATGGGTTTAGAGGAAGTTTCTTCTGTAAAAGCCATGAGTGATTCGAGAGAACATGGAACTATCAACCCGAATATCAGAGCCGTCATTTCTTATAATACAGATTCTGAGTTCATCCCAACGATGCGTTTCAATGGCATTTTATTAGCAGAAACTACGCCTAGAGGTGGGACGGTATCAGGTACTTCGTCTGTGGTGGAAATGGAAGGTTGGAACTGGGAAGATGCTGCACATACTTTAGACATGGGCTTACATCTAAATTGGCCCAACCGAATTAGTCGCCGATTTGATTTTGCCACTTTTACAAGAAAGTCAGAGCCTAATAAAAATTACAGCAAAAATATTGCTAGCTTAAAAGACCATTTTGCTGCAACTAAAGCTTATCATGATGCGCCTAGTAAAGTCAAAAACTTAAAATTAGAGGCGATGATGGGTTTATTTGATGGTTCAAAAACGCTTTTCTTACATGTTGGAGCAGCAAAAGAAATAGTAGAAGCCGTAAGGTTTGCGCAACAACAAGGGGTTAAAAAAATTACCGTAATTACCGATGAAGCTGCCTTGTATGTAGCTGATTTTTTAAAAGAAAATAGCATTCCTGTAATTATTCCTCAAACACAAAGAGTGCCTGACCAATCAAGCATGGCGATAGATTTACCTTATGAGTTGCCTCACTTATTGACAGAAGAAGGTGTTACAGTAAGCATGTACCATGAGGGTATGCAGTCACAAGCCAGAAACTTACCTTTCTATGCAGGTACAGCAGTTGCCTATGGAATGGATAAAGAAGAAGCTTTGAAAACGATTACCTCAAATACGGCAAAAGCATTAGGCATCGATGACAGAGTGGGAACGATTGAGGTTGGAAAAGATGCAACGATATTTGTGTCGGAAGGAGATGCGTTAGATTACAATGGAAATATTTTAAACTACGCTTTCATCAGCGGAAAGATGGTCGTTTTACCTAACAAACAACAAGAATTGTTTGAACGATTTTCGACGAAATACGGACATAAGAAATAATTATGAGTGATAAGTGATGAATTATGAGTATGACTCATAATTCATCACTCATAACTCATCACTAAATCCTATTCTCTTAGGAAAACTAATTCTCCTTTTCCATCATATTTAACGATTACAGACGGTTCTTTCGGTGATTTATCATCTCTACGGTGCTTAGCAATATAATCGACCCCTTGAATAACCTCCGAACTAATTTCTCCAAAAATACTAGGGAATGGTTCTCCGCTAATATTAGCAGAACTTGCCACTAAAGGCTTTCCTACCGCACGAATTAATTGCTGACAAAATGGGTCTAGTGCCACTCGAATCGCTACGCTTCCACCCGGTCCAACCGCATTTTCTGGCAAATTCTTAGCCTTGTCGTATATCACCGTCATCGGACGAGTGTGGTGCATCATCAAGGTTTCTAATCTAGGGTGTAAAGCTTCCACATAATCTTTAATCATTTCAATGCTATCCACCAATAAAACGAATGGCTTCGAACGGTCTCTTTGCTTTAAATTATAAACACGTTCCACCGCCACAGGATTAGTCGCATCACATCCCAAACCCCAGATAGTATCTGTGGGGTATAAAATAATACCGTCATTCTGTAGAATTTCGGTAATATTTTCAAAATTGTCTTTATCAAAAGTAATCGTATTAGGTAAAGTTATTGCATCCATGAAATTCTTTTATCAACAAGTGTTATAAAGTTTGGTTTAGAAACTGGTTTTAAGTGCAAATATCTCATAAATTAGGAAAATCCTAGTTATGAAAAGGTAATTTTTTAATTTTTGGGGAAGAAAATTTAGGCAATAAAATAACTTAAAAATAAAACAGATGATTAAAATTAAAGGGGTAATTAATCGGCTATTTTATTTACTGATTTTAAAACCTATGTTACTAAGTGATGGTTATTACGGTAAATGGGCAAAAATTGGTAAGTGTTTGCTGTAATATTCTACGCATACATTAACTTCAATTAAAAGTATTTTAGTACAATCGGTGACACTATTTTACAAAAAACTACAAATTTTAACAGAATTTGGTGTAAAAAGCGTTTAAAATACGTGGAGGCTTCTTAAAACTTCTTCATATAGGAGAAAACATAATTTCTTAAAAAGGCTTACTTTTAAGGCTGTTTTCAAAAAAAGAAATTTGTAGCCCATTCCATCAAAAAGTACAAAAATTCTGCATGCGATTAAGATTCTTTTGTTTTATTTTTTTATTAAGCTTAAACTTTGAAGCAATAGCGAGTCATATCATTGGTGGTGAAGTAACTTACGAATGTTTAGGTGGTGGTAGATATCTGATAGAATACCATCTTTACCGAGACTGTGCACCAGGTAATCAAGATTTTGACAACATCAACATCCTGACTTACTTTGTATGTGATTCAGATGGAAATTGTGAAGAGTTAACTCAAAGTGACGGAGAAACCATTAGAAGTCCTACAAGTATAGAAATCAGAGAAGTTGACCCACCACCTTTAGAATGCTTAGTAGCACCAGTAGAAGCTTGTGT
>CALLVC010000014.1 GCA_938010785.1 uncultured Saprospiraceae bacterium | reverse complement strand
TAATTATGGCAATTTAAGAGGAGATGTTGATATATTACCCAAAGCTACGGGGCAAAAAATTCCTTTATTACTGACAGGTTATAGTCGGCAATCATTGGAATGGAATGCAGAAAATGCAGATGGTTGGATGTATTATCCAAGAAATATACAACAACAAGCAGCGACGATTAATCAATGGCGAACCTTGGTAAGGCAGAAACAGGCCTACGATAAACCATTTATGCAATCTTTATATGTAGATTTGCATAAAGATGAAGATTTTATTCCGCAACCTATCCATTTAGGATTTAGAACGGGGACTAAATATCTGTTAGATTTTTTACATCATTTACAAAATATTGGGGTCAATCATGTAGCCATCAATCTTCGCTTTAATTCGAGGGATATGGTTGAAACTTTAGAGGAGTTTGCGCAAAAAATATTACCTCATTTCCATACAATCGCAAACGTAGCTTAGACCTCTGGTCTGAGGAGCCCTAACGTACATCTGCTCAGACCAGAGGTCTAAGCTACTTAAAATAAATTATTATGAATAAGACGATATTAATAACTGGTAGTACAGACGGAATCGGCAAATTAGCCGCTATAAAATTAGCAAAAGACGGACATGAAATTTACCTACATGGCAGGAATGCCCAAAAACTAGATACCGTCATTTCCGAAATCAAAACACAAACCAATAATCCGCAAATTAAAGGATTTGTAGCTGATTTTTCAGACTTAGCTGCTGTGCAACAAATGGCAGCACAAGTTAATCAAGAAGTCTCAAAAATAGATGTATTGATTAATAATGCAGGGATTTTTAAAAGCCCTTTAGCTACTAATAAAGATGGGTTAGATATTCGTTTTGTGGTGAATTATTTTGCGCCCTACGTATTGACCAAAGCACTATTACCTTTGCTCAAAAAGGGAAACGCCCCTCGATTAATCAATCTTAGTTCTGCCGCCCAAGCACCAGTATCTCCTGATGCTTTAGCAGGAAAAATACAAATCGGCGCACAAGCAGCTTATGCACAAAGCAAATTAGCTTTAACGATGTGGAGTTTCCAACTAGCCAAACAATTAAAAGATATAACGGTCATTGCCGTCAATCCAGGTTCTTTGTTGAATACTAATATGGTGAGAGAAGCCTATGGTAAATATTGGTCATCGGCGGATAAAGGGGGAAATATTATTTATGATTTGGCTGTTTCTGATGAATATGAAGGAGTTAAGGGAAAATATTTTGATAATGATAAGGGAGAAATTAAAGGGGTGTTTGGACCTGCGCATTCGGATGCTTACGACGAAGCTGCGATTGAGGAATTGATTCGGGCGACGGATAGGGTTTTAAGCTGATGATTGTTACCTAAAGTTCTAAGGATTATTATAATTATAAGGAAATCTATTAAAAATATTCTCGCTATAAATTTTACCAAAGCCATTAGAACTAACAGAAACCTGACTTACAACAAAAAAGGCGACACTAAAATAGTATCGCCTTTTTTTATAATAAAAACTTAATCAAATTAAGTTTACTCATCGTCTGCTTTCTCGTTTAGTGCTTGTAACTCAGGGTCATCACCACCGACATTTTCAATTTCCTTTTCTACCACTACTTCCTCAACCACTTGAGTTGCAGCTGCTGCAGCGCCTGCTGCTTTCTTACCTCTTCTAGAACGTCTAGATTTCTTGCTACTTCCTGCATCACTATCCTTAGAATTAGTAAATACATCATTGTAATCAACAAATTCAATCATTGCCATTTCAGCTCCATCCCCTTTTCTAAATCCAGTCTTGATAATTCTTAAATATCCTCCTGGTCTAGCAGCTACTTTTGCAGCAATTGAATCAAACAATTCTTGAACTGCAACTTTGTTTTGTAAGTAACTGAATACAACTCTACGAGAGTGTGTTGTATTATTCTTTGACTTAGTAATTAAAGGCTCTAAATGGATTCTCAATGCCTTTGCTTTTGCTAAAGTTGTATTGATTCTTTTGTGTGTAATCAATGCAATAGAAAGATTTTTAAGTAAGGCTTTTCTGTGTCCTTTTTGTCTGCCTAAGTGGTTAAACTTTTTACCGTGTCTCATGACAATTAATTTTTATGAATTTGTGAACTTCGTAGCACTATAAAGTAGTTACTACCTAATAATTATAGTTAAAATGACTAATGATTAATTTAGTCTTCGTCTAATTTATATTTAGATAAGTCCATACCGAAAGTAAGGCCTTTATCTTGTAATAATTCTTCGATTTCAACTAATGATTTCTTACCAAAGTTTCTGAACTTCAACAATTCGTGCGTATCGTATTTCACCATTTCGCCCAAAGAGTTGATTTTCGCTGCCTTCAAACAGTTGTAAGCTCTTACAGAAAGGTCTAAATCTTCTAAAGAAGTCTTCAACAACTTTCTCATATGTAAGATATGCTCATCAACGATGTTCTCTTCTCTTGTAGAAGCATCATCAAATGTGATGTTCTCATCCGTAATCAACATTAGGTGTTGAATTAAAATACGAGAAGCCTCTTTGATTGCATCTTCTGGATGAATAGTACCGTCCGTCTTAACATCAATAGTTAATAATTCGTAATCGGTACGTTGCTCTACCCGAGTATTAGATACTTTGTAAGAAACGTTTTTGATAGGCGTATAAATCGCATCCACTGGAATAACACCAATTGGTGCATCCTTTGGTAAATTCTCTTCAGCAGGTTGGTATCCTCTGCCCTTAGTTACCGTTAATTCGATTTCTAAAGAAACAAAAGGTTCCATATGGCAAATCACCAAATCAGGGTTCATTACCTTGAAAACGTTAGTGTGCTCCTCAATATCTCCCGCCTTGAATTGGTCTCTACCACTAATCGTTAAATAAATCTTTTCACTTGCAATATTCTCTTCTGCTAATAATTGTTTTAATCGAACTTGCTTTAAGTTCAAAATGATATCAACTACATCTTCTACCACACCTTTGACGGTAGAAAATTCATGGTCAACACCTGCAATTCTGACTGCAGAAATAGCAAAACCTTCTAAAGAAGATAATAAAACTCTTCTTAAGGAATTACCAATAGTTTGTCCAAATCCTGGCTCTAATGGTTTGAACTCAAATACCCCCTCGAAGTCATCTGACTTCTGCATTACAATTTTATCTGGCTTCTGGAAACTTAAAATACTCATAACCTTTTTGCTTTGATAGGATGGAAAAAATTGAAAATGTAAAATTTAAAATTTGAAATCTAAAAGTGTACTACTTCGAGGGTATCAAATCTGTTTTAAATTTCACCTAATCTTCAAAGAAAAGTCTAAATGACCAACAAAATAAATTAACGCTTCTTCAGAGAATTGTATAATTTTTTTGTCCTTACTATAATGCAAGAATCGTGATACCGTGTAACGCATTGTTTTTTCAAAAAATGCCACCGTATCACGATTTTTATAATCAAAAATTACTTAGAGTATAATTCGACGATTAACTGTTCGTTGATTTTCTCAGGAATTTGTTCTCTTTCTGGGTAAGCCATAAACTTACCTTGCATCTTATCTGAATTCCATTCTAACCAACCAAACTTCTTAACCTCTGCTTTGTTACTTGCAACTGCATCTCTTACAACCTCCAATCCTTGAGACTTTCCTCTCACAGCAACAACATCACCAGTTCTTAATTGGCAAGATGCAACGTTTGTGATAACACCGTTAACGGTAATATGTCTATGTGAAACTAACTGTCTTGCAGCTCTTCTGGTAGGAGCAATACCTAATCTATAAACGGTATTGTCTAATCTAGCTTCTAATAATTGTAATAAAATCTCACCTGTTACCCCACTCTTAGAGGCAGCAGCTTTAAATAAATTACGGAACTGACGCTCCAATAATCCATAAGTATATTTAGCTTTTTGCTTTTCTTTCAATTGTACACCATAGTCAGACCCTTGCTTTTTTCTACGGGTATTACCATGCTGTCCTGGAGCATATTTTTTTCTTTCAAATGCTTTTTGAAAACCAAAGATTGGTTCACCTAGTGCTCTTGCTTTTTTCGCACGAGGTCCGGTATATCTAGCCATTTTAAAATAGACTGTGGATTTATAAAAATTGGACTTAGTTGAATTTTAAATTTTAAAATTCCTTAAAAAGTCTTTATAAACCCTGTTAAAAAAATAGTAGTTGCAATTCTTATATTACAACTTACTTATAGGAACTTTGAAAAAATAAATTTATTAATTTTGAAATGGATACTTTTTTCAATGTGTTGAAAAACATATGGAAAAAAGATTCAATTCAAAATTTTTCTGGTCAATGTATTTTTTCAATAATATTAATATATAAAATCTGATTATTGACAACTGCCAACAATCAGATTTTATGTTAATTATACTCTTCTTTTCTTAGGAGGACGACAACCATTGTGAGGAATTGGTGTAACGTCTTTGATTTCAGTAATCTTGATACCCGCAGCATCTACTGCACGAATAGCAGCTTCTCTACCTGAACCAGGTCCTTTTACTAAAACCGTTGCTGTACGCATTCCTGCTTCGTGTGCTGTTTTAGCAGCGTCCGTTGCAGCGATTTGTGCAGCATAAGGTGTGTTCTTTTTAGAACCTCTAAATCCTGCTTTACCAGCAGAACCCCAAGAAATCACCTGACCTTGCTTATTAGACAAGGAAATAATGATATTATTAAAACTTGCCTGGATGTGTACAACACCTTCAGGCTCAACTTTTACTTTACGTTTTTTAGCGTTAGCTCTATTCTTAGCCATAATAAATTAAGGTTCGCTACCGACACCAGCCATTGAAAATAAAATCTTTCTAAGAAAAATTTTGACACCAATAATCTGAATCCCGATAGGGTTAAAGTTAGATTATTTAGTTGCTTTTTTCTTATTAGCGACGGTCTTACGCTTACCCTTACGAGTACGAGCATTCGTCTGAGTTCTTTGACCACGGAGTGGTAATCCTTTACGGTGACGGATACCACGGTAACAACCGATGTCCATCAAACGTTTGATGTTTAATTGAATCTCAGAACGTAGAACACCTTCTACTCTGTATTCATCCTGTAACATCTTAGTGATCATACGGATGTTCTCATCAGTCCAATCTTGGACCTTTGTGTTTTGGTCCATACCTGCTTTCTCTAAAATTTCAGCAGCTAAAGATGGGCCAATACCAAAGATATAAGTCAAACTAATAATTCCTCTCTTGTTTCTAGGTAAGTCAACACCTGCAATTCGAGCCATACTAAATTAATTAAATAGTTTATATAAAATTATCCTTGACGTTGCTTGAACTTAGGATTCTTTTTGTTGATGATGTAAATTTTTCCTTTTCTTCTAACAATCTTGCAATCTACAGATCGTTTTTTAATAGAAGCTCTAACTTTCATTGTAAATTAATTTTGAATGATTTAGAGTGCATATGATTGAAATCAATACGCTCTAATATCCTTTATTTATATCGGTAAATAATTCTACCTCTAGTTAAATCGTATGGAGACATTTCTACTGCCACTTTATCACCAGGAAGGATACGAATGTAATTCATTCTCATCTTTCCAGAAATAGTTGCAACAATCATATGTCCATTTTCAAGACGTACCCTGAACATAGCGTTTGATAACGCTTCATCTATAATTCCGTCTTGTTTTATTAAGCCCTGTTTTGCCATATCCGAATTTTGGAGTGCAAAGATACAATATTTTAAACGATTTTCCATATTTGCATTTGGAAAAATCATTAATTATTTTATCAAAATGAAAAAATATTATTATTGACACTCCATACTTTCAATAAAGTATTGACAGTCAGAATGTTATAAAATCGGTCTTTAAATTTTCATAAGGGTCTTAAAGGTTATTTTTTGCAAAAAGAAGCATTTTTTCAAAAATTCTCAAAAAAATGAAAGTATTTTTAAAATTAACTATTCAGCCTACTAAGCCGAAACGGCTAAGATATCAATGACTTCTTTCAAGTTAGGATTTTTCAATATTGCCGCTTCAATAGGTCCATGGTTAGATAAAATATCTGCTTTATCTTTTCTCACTACTACCGTATGTTCATAGTGAGCCGAAGGCATATTATCCTTAGTAATAACGGTACCATCTTCAAATGACTTCACGTCTTTCTTACCTAGATTAATCATTGGTTCAATCGCTATCACCAATCCATCTTTCATCACCATTCCTTTTCCTCTTCTCCCATAGTTAGGCACTTCAGGGCCTTCATGTAAGGCTCTACCAACACCGTGACCAACTAATTCTCGCACCACTCCATATCGATGCTGACGCTCCGTATAATTCTGAATGGCAAAACCTATATCCCCTACTCTTTTCCCAACAACTGCTTGTTCAATGCCTTTGTATAAAGAAGCTTTAGTTACTCTACATAATTCCATTACTTTTTCATCTACATCCCCTATACAAAAAGTATAAGCAGCATCTCCATAATAATCATTCAGATACACTCCACAATCGACAGACACAATATCTCCATCTTTGAACTCATGATTATAAGGAATTCCATGAACGACTTCCTCATTAACAGAGACACAAAGTGTTGCGGGAAAACCATACAGTCCTTTAAATCCCGGAATAGCTCCATTATCTCTAATTAATTGTTCCGCTTGTTCGTCAATTTTTTTCCCAGACACCCCTGGACCAATGATACTAGCTACCAAGGTCAATGCCTCACTTACCATCAAACAGTTTTTTCTAATTAATTCAACCTCTTCATCTGTCTTATAAATAATATTTTTTTTCTTACCTGCCACTTTTTATGAGTTATGAGTGATGAGTGATGAGTGATGATAAAAAATAGCAGTTACTAAATTTTACAAACCGCAACACTTTGAATATTCCTTCACCTATTCCTTTTAAACAAAAAATTACCAGTAGAATGCTCTACTGGTAATCGGGATATTATATATTTTTATAACAAGTATTTTTTATAATTGTTGGCTAGTTTTACATACTAGCTCCAATACCTTGCATTCTACTTCTACTTTGTAATTTACCAGACTTCACTAATCCATCATATTTTCTCATCAACAAGTGACTTTCAATTTGTTGTAAAGTATCCAATACAACCGCTACTAAAATCAATAAAGAAGTACCACCAAAGAAGATAGCAAAAGCAACGTTGATACCAAATCCTACAGCAAAAGCAGGTAAGATAGCGATTAAACCGATAAACAATGATCCCCAGAAAGTAATTCTAGTGGTAATTGTATCAATAAAATCAGCAGTTGGTTTACCCGGCTTAATACCAGGAATGAATGCATTTTGTCGCTTTAAGTATTCTGCGTATTGTTTTGGGTTAACCAATAAAGCTGTATAGATATAAGTAAATAATACAACTAAAACAAAAGTCAAAATAGTAGAAGTTACAGAGAATGGATTCAATAATTCCTGAATTACTGGATTAGCTGCTGCTTCTTCACCTGCAAACCATTGTGCAACAGTAGCTGGTAAGAACATTAAAGCTTGAGCAAAGATAATTGGCATTACTCCCGCAGCGTTAACCTTTAAAGGAATATAATCTCTTGCACCAGCAACTGGCATTGAACTAGTTCCTCTACCAACCATTCGCTTCGCAAATTGAATTGGAATTTTTCTGACACCTTGAACTAATAGAACCGTTACCATAATTACTAAGAAAAGGGCTACCAATTCCAAGATAAAAACGATAGGACTACCACTACTCAATTGTAAAGAAAATTCAGAAACTAAAGCAACAGGTAAAGTTGCGATAATACCAATGGTGATTAATAAAGAGATACCGTTTCCGATACCTTTATCCGTAATCTTTTCTCCTAACCACATGGCAAAGATAGTTCCTGTGGAAAGAATAATAATGTTAGCTAACCAGAAGATTCCCTTTGGAATACTTGGGTCAACTGCACCTTGGCTTTGTATATAAGTTAAATACCCACCACCCTGAACTAAAGTAATTGCTACTGTTAATAAACGAGTGATTTGGGTAATTTTCTTTCTTCCAGATTCTCCTTCTTTCTGTTGTAAACGTTGAAAATAAGGCACTGCAAAACCCATCAATTGGATAATGATAGATGCAGTAATATAAGGCATAATACCTAAGGCAAAAATCGCCGCGTTATTAAATGCCCCTCCTGTAAAAACATTTATCAAACCCAATAAGTCACTGGCATTTGAAGAGGTAGAATTTTCTAAAACAGATGGGATAACACCTGGTAAAACGATGAACGAACCGATACGGTATACTAATAAAATACCTAATGTGAATAGAATACGCTTACGTAATTCTTCAATTTTCCAAATGTTCCTTAGAGTATCAATAAACTTTTTCATGGATTAACTTTTCTGAAATCAAAAAAGGTAAGTTCATCTTAATTTTTCACGATGTTTTCTCAAATAGATCAGAAAAAACCTTTCCAAATTGGATGAATTATCTTTTTGAATTAAACAAGATTAACATTTCCTCCTTTACTTTCAACGGCTGCCTTAGCTCCCGCAGAAATTGCATGTACTGTTACGTCTAACTTAGAAGAAAGTTCTCCTCCTCCTAAGATTTTAATTCGGTCATTTTTTCTAGCTAATCCTTTTTCTACCAATTTTTCAACTGTGATAGCAGATAAGCTATACTTTTCAGCAATTTCTTGCAAACGACCTAAGTTAAACGGTACAAACGGTACCCGGTTTGGATTTTTAAATCCACGTTTAGGCAAACGCATCTGTAAAGGCATTTGTCCACCTTCGAAGCCTCTTTTGCTTTTCCAACCTGATCTTGATTTAGCACCTTTATGTCCTCTAGTAGAAGTACCACCTTTTCCGGAACCAGGTCCTCTAGCGATTCTTTTTCTAGCTTTAGTAGCACCTGCTGCAGGCTTTAAAGTATGTAATTCCATTTTTACTATGCTTTAGTCACTTGTTAAACAAATATTGAACCTAAAAATAAGAAGCTAAAAAAGAAGCTAATTAATCTAGAATTAAATTGTTCAACAAATTGAAATTATATTATCCATTAATTTCCCAGCAAGCATCGCTTACTGAGAAAATATTTTATAAGCATCAATAAATAAGATATGATTATTCAATCACATTATTTATTAACTAATTAGGCTTCCGAAGTTTCAACTAAGTGAGCCACTTTCTTAATCATTCCTTCAATCTGAGGAGTTAATTCGTGCACAACAGTGTGATTGATTTTTCTTAAACCAAGCGCTGCTAAATTAGCCTTTTGTCGCTTAGAACGGTCAATACCACTTTTCTTTTGCGTAATTTTTACCTTTGCCATAATAAATGGTTTAGATCCCTATATCAAATTAGCCCTAATAGTCTAGACTAGTTGATATGTATGGGCATACAAATATATTGAAATTCTATTCTTTCAAAGAAATAAGTTGTACCAATAGCAGAAAAACATCTACTATCAGAGCAATTTATCCTTCAAACAACTTTTCCAAAGAAATACCACGAGCTCTTGCAATGTCCATTGGAGAACGTAAACTCTTCAATGCATCGATAGTCGCTTTAACAACGTTATGAGGATTTGAAGACCCCATAGACTTTGCCAATACGTTTTGTACACCTGCAATTTCTAATACTGCACGCATAGCACCACCTGCAATTACCCCTGTACCATCTGCTGCTGGCTTAATAAAAACCTTACCAGCACCATATTTCCCTTTTTGTTCGTGAGGGATGGTACCATTTAAAATAGGCACTTTGATTAAGTTCTTCTTTGCATCATCTACTGCTTTTGCAATTGACTCAGATACATCACGAGCCTTTCCTAGACCATGACCTACTGTTCCGTTTCCATCTCCAACTACTACAATTGCAGCAAAGCTAAAAGTTCTACCCCCTTTGGTTACTTTCGCAACACGGTTAAGGTTTACTAACTTTTCTTTTAATTCTGACTCAGAAGCTTTGACTCGATTATCAGTCCTTTTTGCCATTATGATAATTTGTATCGCTGTTTAAGTTTAATAGAGAAAGATAATTCTTAGTGCTACTAAATTCTTTCCAGCAAATTAATTAAGATTATTCTTAGAAATTTAAACCACTTTCTCTAGCGCCTTCAGCTAATGCTTTTACTCTACCGTGGTAAAGGTAGCCACCTCTATCAAAAACAGCAGTATCAATACCTTGAGCTTTAGCTCTTTCTCCTAAAGTTTTACCTACCGCCTTAGATTGCTCTACTTTGTTGCCATCTACTTTGCAAGCAGCTTCTAAAGAAGAAGCAGCAGCTAGTGTTACACTATTTAAATCATCAATTAATTGACAATAGATAGCTTTATTACTTCTGTAAACAGCAAGACGCGGACGAGACGGTGTCCCTTGGATTTTCTTTCTGATTCTATTATGAATCCGTCTTCTGCTCTTAGCTTTTGTAAGCTTCATTTTGAACTATTTTATATATTACTGATTGCTGACCAGTAAGTAAGTTATAGATTTCTTGTTTGATTAATTATTTGTATGATTAGTTATTCAAAGACAAATAAATGTCAATTAGGAAAAAATAATCAACTAATAATTTATTATCCAGCAGTCTTACCTGCTTTTCTTCTGATTTCTTCACCAGTAAATCGTACACCTTTACCTTTGTAAGGTTCTGGTTTTCTAAAGGCTCTAATCTTAGCAGCTACTTGACCAAGTAGTTGTTTGTCAATCCCTGAAAGAATAACCTTAGGGTTTTGTCCTTTTTCAGATTTAGTCTCTAACTTTACGTCAGAAGGAACAAAAAACATAATAGGGTGAGAATACCCCAATGCTAATTCTAATAATTGTCCCTGGTTACTAGCTCTATATCCGACACCTACTAATTCAAGTTCTTTTGTGTATCCATTAGTAACTCCTTCAACCATGTTAGCGATTAAGGAACGATATAAACCATGAAAAGCACGGTGTCGCTTTTGGTTAGTTGGTCTGGTCACAGTAAGTGTACCATCCTCAATATCAACACCTAAATCAGGGTCAATCTGTTGGGTTAATTCACCCTTAGGACCTTTAACAGTCACTAAATTTCCTTTGCTCACGTCGATACTAACACCAGCTGGAAGACTTATTGGTAATTTTCCTATCCTAGACATTACTCAAATATTAATCGTTTGAAAAAATTTTTTTAAAAAGAGAATCTTTCTAAAAAAAATTAATATACATAGCAAAGTAACTCCCCTCCAACATTCTCACTTCGAGCCTGCTTATCGGTCATAAGACCTTTAGAGGTAGATACGATACAAATACCTAAACCATTAATGATTCTAGGAATGTTATCAGCCTTAGCATATTTTCTTAATCCAGGTTTACTGATTCTGCCTAGTTTTTGGATAACTGGCTTCTTAGTAGTTGGGTCATATTTTAATGCAACATCAATAGTGCCTTGGTGACCTTTATCAGTGAACCTATATTTTTTGATGTATCCTTGATCATAAAGAATCTCAGTGATACTTTTCTTTAAATTAGAGGCAGGAATCGCGACAATCTTATGCCCAGCAGTCTGCGCATTTCGAATTCGCGTTAAATAATCCGCAATTGGATCTGTCATTGTTAAAAATTTTAATTTACCAGTATAGCCCCTTTTCAAATTTAAAATGAAAAATTTTAAATTTTAAATGTAAAAGTATGACCACAAGTGGTCTTATACCCTACGACAAGGTCTATTAAGGCTACTTAATAAATAATATCAAACTCTTATTGTGAGCTTGCATTTTTATTATATTGGTCACTTACCTTCGTTTGAAACTATTTTCACTCTAGTATTGACCTTCAATTAAATTGAATACGAAACAAATAAAATTACCAGCTTGCTTTTCTTATACCTGGAATTTTACCTTCTAAAGCCATCTTACGGAAAGCCACACGAGAAATGCCGAACATTCTCATGTATCCCTTTGGACGACCACTTAATTTACATCTGTTGTGTAAACGAATTTTATTGGAATTTCTTGGAAGTTTATCCAATTCGTCCCAATTTCCTTCTTCCTTAAGCTGTTTACGTAAGTCTGCATATTTTGCAACTAAACGCTCCCGCTTTCTTTCTCTGGCGATGATTGATTTACGAGCCATTTTTTATGGTTTTGTGGTATTAGTATAACCAAAAGTCATACATTAACCATTAACTATTTAGCATTTTTGAAAGGCATACCGAATGCCTTCAATAAGGCGTGAGCTTCTTCATCGGTATTAGCAGATGTTACGAATGTAATATCCATACCAGTGATTTTGTTAATCTTGTCTAAGACAATCTCAGGGAAGATGATTTGCTCAGTAATTCCCATTGAATAATTACCTCGACCGTCAAAACTTTTATCATTGACACCTCTAAAGTCACGAACTCGTGGTAAAGCCACAGTAATCAAACGATCAAGGAATTCGTACATTCTATCGTGTCTTAAAGTCACTCTAGTACCGATAGGCATTCCTTCTCTCAACTTAAAGTTAGAGACAGAAATTTTAGCCTTAGTAGAAACTGCCTTCTGACCTGCAATCATTGTCATTTCATTCAAAGCGTTTTCTACCATCTTCTTATCTTGAGTGGCAGCACCAACACCTTGATTTAAACAAATCTTTTGCAACTTAGGCACTTGCATGATAGATTTATATTGGAACTGTTCTTTCAACTTTCCAATAATCTCATCATTATACTTTGATCTTAATCTAGGAACGTAGCTCATTATCTAATAATTTCTCCTGATTTCTTAGAAAATCTTACCAATTTACCATCCACCACTTTACGACCAACTCTAGTTGGTTCGCCTGATTTAGGGTCAATCAACATTAAGTTAGAAATGTGAACCGGTGCAGGAACCTCATTGATTCCTCCAGGATTATCCTGAGTCGGCTTGGTATGTTTTTTAACAATATTTACTTGATCCACAACTGCACGTTGCTTTCCAATGAATACTTCAAGGACTTCCCCTTCCGTACCTTTGTCTGCACCTGCAATTACAAGTACTTTATCTCCTTTCTTGATATTCAATTTCGGAGATTTTTTTGATTTAGTATTAGCCATCGCTTTACTTAAGTTTATGGTACAATTAAAGTACCTCTGGAGCTAATGAAATAATTCTCATATATTCTCTATCCCGCAATTCTCTTGCAACAGGTCCGAAAATACGAGTTCCTCTAGGTTCGTCACCGGCGTTTAATAAAACTACCGCATTATCATCAAAACGGATATAAGATCCATCTTTTCTACGAATCTCTTTTTTAGTTCTAACGATAACTGCTTTAGAGACAGTACCTTTTTTTAAACCACCACCTGGAGTGGCTTCCTTAACCGTACAAACGATTTGGTCACCGATAGATGCGTAGCGACGCTTTGATCCGCCTAAAACACGAATACACAGCACTTCTTTGGCACCACTATTATCAGCTACTTTTAATCTTGATTCTTGTTGTATCATTACACTTTCTTTATCCTTGTGGTTTAACCACCGCTTTTAAAAGAAAAATATTTAGTATCACAAGTAAGTGATTTGAATATTGAGTAAAGCACCCGCCATCCGTCACTAATACTCGCAATGTTACTTTGCTCTTTCAAGAACTTCTACCAAACGCCATTTCTTACGCTTGCTAATTGGACGAGTTTCCATGATTTTCACAGTATCGCCTTCGTTACAAGTGTTCTCTTCATCATGAGCAACAAATTTCTTTGTACGCTTCAATGACTTCCCGTAAATCGGGTGCTGAATTTTCCGTTCGATAGAAACGGTAATGGACTTATCCATTTTTGAGCTAGTTACTAAACCAACTCTTGTCTTTCTTAAATTTCTTTCTTCTGACATAAGAATTATTGTTTGACCCTGATAGTTATCGGGGGATTGTTAAATTGATGTAATTGTAAATAGCTTAAAGCGCAATCCTACAATCAAGCAATCAATACAATCATTATGCTTTTCTTCTTCTAGCTCTAATTTTTGAACGCCCAGCTACTTGCTCTGGTGTCATTGTCTCCATTTCTCTCCTTCTCACCTCAGTTTTCAATCGAGCAACATCTCTACGAGTTTCTCTCAACTGTAAAGGATTATCTAATCCCTTAATGGTATGATCGAATTCGAGTTTTTGATAAGCAGCTTCCGTTGCTTGCAATTCACTTACTAACTCTTCGTCAGTAAATTCTTTTAATTCCAAAAACTTTTTACTTGCCATTATAATTATGGTTTGTGGGCTAGTCCTAAATAACTAAGCTATTCAGAAAACCCTTAAAATTTTAAATTATCCTACGTAATCAGGTCGGATAGAGAATTTAGTTAAAACAGGAAGTTTCTGTGCAGCTAATCTCAACGCCTCTTGTGCCACATCCATAGGGACACCATCCAATTCGAAAATGATTTTTCCTGGTTTTATAGGGCAAACATAGTGATCTAAAGCACCTTTCCCTTTACCCATCCGTACTTCTAACGGCTTAGAGGTAATTGGCTTATCAGGAAAGACCCGAATCCACACCTTACCTTCTCTCTTCATATATCTGGTCAAAGCAATCCGCGCTGCTTCAATCTGACGACTTGTCAATCTACCAGCAGTAATCGCTTTTAAACCAAAAGATCCAAAAGAAATTTTGTTACCACGGTAAGCTAGGCCGTTGTAACGACCTTTCATCTGCTTTCTATATTTCGTCCTTTTCGGTTGTAACATTTCTGAAAAGTTTAGAATTTGTTGATTTTTGAAAAATAACTATTTAGAAATTTCTATTTGATAGCTAAAATTCAAAACAAAAGTTTAATTAATGTATTTTGAGGATACTAGAATCCTTAAAACACTATATTATATGGTCATTTTTGCACTATTTTCAGCCTTTTTTCAAAAGCTGCGCAAAGTTACGACTTTTCGAGCGATTCTCCTAGCGTCTTCCGCCACCGCCACCACGATTTCCATCTCTTCCGCCACCGCCACCACGGTTTCCTCCTCTTCCACCACCACGGTTTCCACCTCTTCCGCCACCACGATTTCCACCTCTTCCACCGCCTTGGCCACCTTTCTTAGGAGCAGGTTGACTGAATAAGTCCACTTTACCTAATACTTCTCCATTACAAATCCACACTTTGATACCAAGCTTTCCATAAACGGTTAAGGCTTCTACCAAAGCATAATCAATATCTGCTCTGAATGTATGTAAAGGTGTTCTACCTTCTTTATATTCTTCAGAACGAGCCATTTCCGCACCATTCAATCTACCAGAGATTCTAATCTTGATGCCTTCGGCACCTGCTCTGATAGTAGATTGAATAGCCATTTTAATAGCTCTTCTATAATTGATACGAGATTCAACCTGCTTTGCAATAGATTCTCCTACGATGTAGGCATCTAATTCAGGCTTTCTGATCTCGATGATATTAATTTGTACTTCTGAACCAGTCAACTTCTTAAGCTCTTCTCGGATACGGTCAACCTCAGAGCCACCCTTTCCGATAATGATACCCGGACGAGAGGTGTTGATAGTTACAGTAATTCGTTTAAGTGTACGTTCAATACCAATTCGGCTGATACCACCTTTTTGAACTCTTGCTCTAAGGTACTTTCTAATCTCTTCATCCTGCACAACCTTATCGCCGAAATCTTTACCACCATACCAGTTTGATTGCCAGCCTTTGATGTATCCTAAACGATTACCTATTGGATTTGTCTTTTGACCCATAATTACTTGATGAAATGTAAAGTTAAAAATGTCGTTTCAACAGCTACTTAAAGTTTACTATCAGAAGAGACATCTATATTTACCAATTACTTAATTTTTATTCTTCAGTGACCTCTACTTCTTCTTCCGCTTCTACATCACTAGGCAAAGCAACTCTGTTTTCAACAACCAAAGTTACATGACAAGAATGCTTTCTGATTCTGTGTGCTCTACCATGAGGAGCAGGTCTGAAACGCTTTAATTGAGATCCTGCGTCTGAAAAAGCAGTTTTGATATATAAATCATAATCATCTGCATTTTCAACACCACCGGTTTTGTATTCCCAGTTAGCAATGGCAGATAATAATAATTTTTCTAACCATTCTGCTGACTCCCGCTTTGTAAATCTTAATAGATTCAAAGCCGTTTCAATATCTTTACCTCTGATGTTGTCCACTACTTGGCGCATTTTACGCACAGACATTGGAACACTTTTTAATTTAGCTACCGCTTCCATTTCAAATGAAATTTAAAATGTAAAATTTAAAATCTAAAACTATTAATTCTAGATGCTAATCTTACAGCTATTATAAGTTAATGCTTATTCTTTTGTGATTGGTATAAACACCAACCTAATTACCGCTTCTTACCACCGTGTCCTCTAAAGTTACGAGTTGGAGAAAATTCGCCCAACTTGTGACCTACCATATTTTCTGTAACAAAAACAGGAATGAAAGTTTTTCCATTGTGTACTGCAATTGTTTCACCAACCATATCAGGAATAATCATAGATGATCTTGACCAAGTCTTGATAACTGATTTTTTATTAGATTCTTTTGCCTTCGCAACTTTAGCTAATAATTTATGAAAGATATACGGTCCTTTTTTTACTGATCTTGCCATTTTATTATGATTTTGTGGTTTTGTGGTAAATGATAATTACTTATCCCACTAACCTAATCTTATTATTTCTTAGTCTTTCTTTTAGAAATAATCAACTTAGTTGAGTGCTTCTTATTATTACGAGTCTTCTGACCTTTGGCCATGATACCCGTTCTTGAACGTGGGTGACCACCAGAAGCCTTACCTTCACCACCACCCATTGGGTGATCGACAGGGTTCATCGCTACACCTCTTACTCTTGGTCTTCTACCTATCCATCTTCTTCTACCAGCCTTACCAAAAACAGTTAAGCCATGATCAGGATTCGAAGTTGTTCCAATTACTGCTTTACAAGTCAATAGGATTCTTCTTACTTCACCTGATGGTAATTTAATAGAAGCATACTTTCCTTCTCTACCAGTTAAAGTAGCATAAGTACCTGCGCTTCTTGCTAAAACAGCGCCTCTTCCTGGCGTCAATTCAATTGCATGAATAGAAGCACCTAAAGGAATATCTGCTAAGTATAAAGCATTACCAACTTCTGGCACCGCACCTTTCCCAGACATGATAGAAGCACCTACCTTTAGTCCGTTTGGAGCGACAATATAACGCTTTTCACCATCCGAGTACTGTATCAATGCGATATATGCGCTACGGTTTGGATCATATTCAATTGTCTTGACTTCAGCAGCTACACCTTCCTTATTTCTCTTGAAGTCAATAATTCGATACTTTCTTTTGTGACCACCACCAATATTTCGGACAGTCATCTTACCAGAGTGGTTACGACCACCTGATTTTTTAAGACCTACAGTCAAGCTCTTTTCTGGCTTACTAGCAGTAATCTCTGAAAAAGTATTACCTACTCTAAATCTAGAACCCGGTGATACCGGTTTGTACTTTTTTACTGGCATTTTTCTTTGAATTTAAATTTTGCCTTACGATTGTCAATTACTGATGTTTATTCACCTTTGCTGACAATCTTTTGATGGAAGTCAGAAGTCAGACCGAAAATCAAATTTTCTGTCAGAAGTCAGACTTTAGTTATTACAAGTTGGAGGAAATCTGACATCTGACAATCCATGAAATGGATGTTCTGACATCTGACTTCTACTATATCTCGCCGTATAAATCAATCTCTTCACCAAAAGCCAACTTAATGATAGCTTTTTTGTAAGCAGATTTACGACCTCTTTGAACACCTTTTTTAGTGTTTCTTACTTTTGCTTTTGAAGGCATAATCATCGTCTTTACATCTTCAACAGCTACATTGTAAGCTGCTTCCACTGCTTTCTTGATTTCTACCTTATTTGCCTTCCTATCTACTTTGAAGGTGTATTTATTCTGATCATCGATTAAAGCACTAGACTTTTCAGTGATCATTGGCTTGATTAATATTTTCTTTGCCATTTTATTACAAGGTTATGAGGTTATAAGGTATTGAGGTGAGGAGGATTAAATCCAAACCATAAACCAGTTAACCGTCAGCTTATTAATTATGATAAGGATGCAACGATTTTCTCGACTGCACCTTCTGATAAAACTAATGTACCTGAATTCATCACTTCGTAAGTATTTAAATCAGAAGCTGCAACAACTCCCGCTTTCTGTACATTACGGCTAGACAACAATACATTATTATCGTAATCACCTAAAACTAAAAGTGACTTACTACCTGTGCAACCTAAACCTTCTAGAACATTGATATAATCTTTAGTTTTTGGTGCATCAAAAGTAAAGTTTTCAACAACTTTCACTTGACCGTTAGCTAACTTGCTTGCAAGTGCAGACCGTCTAGCAGCTATTTTCACTTTTTTGTTCAACTTTTGAGTGTACTTTCTTGGTCTAGGACCAAACATTCTACCTCCACCTCTCATTGTACCACTCTTGACAGAACCCGCACGAGCTGTACCAGTACCCTTCTGTCTTTTAATCTTTTTAGTTGAAGCAGTGATTTCACCTTTTTCTTTAGCTTTGTGCGTACCTTGACGTTGAGCAGCTAAATAAGCTTTTACCGCTAAGTAAACTGCATGTTCGTTTTGCTCGCCGCCGAAAAGATTATCAGGTAAGTCTACTGACCGTCCTGTTGAACCTCCACTTACACTTAATACTTCCAGTTTCATATCTGAAATATTTAATATTGTTAAATGGTTTTATTGTTTTATTAGTTAAATTGTTGACAATCAACAATAAAGCAATGAAACAATTAAACAATCATTATTTTTCTAAAATTACGAATGATCCTTTGTGGCCAGGAATAGCTCCTTTGACCAAGACAAGGTTTTCGTCAGCGAAAATCTTAACAATTTCTAAGTTTTTCACTTTTACTCTATCTCCACCCATTCTACCTGCCATACGCATTCCTTTAAATACTTTTGCAGGATAAGATGCTGCACCAATAGAACCAGGAGCTCGTTGTCTATTGTGCTGTCCGTGAGTAGCATCGTTTACACCTTTAAAGTTGTAACGTTTAACTACCCCTTGGAAACCTTTACCTTTAGAAGTGCCGATTGCGCTTACAAAATCGCCTTCTTCAAAAACATCAGCAGCAGTGATAATATCACCTGCTTTTTTGTCTATGTCAAAGTCACGAAATTCCACAACCTTTCTTTTAGGAGCTGTGCCTGCTTTATCAAAGTGGCCTTGGAGTGCTTGTGTGGTATTCTTAGCTTTCTTCTCGCCGAAACCCAATTGTAACGAATCATATCCGTCAGTGTCCTCTGTCTTCTTTTGTGTAACAACACAAGGACCTGCTTCAACAATTGTACAAGGAATATTCCGTCCAGCTTCATCGAAAACGCTGGTCATGCCAATTTTCTTACCGATGATTCCGTTCACGTTTATAAATTTTGAATCTTGTTTTTAGTGATTAGTGATTAGTGATTAGTGATTAGTCTAATGAGACCATACCACTACTATACACTAATAAAACACAAAACCAACAAGTTACATAGGTAAGAATTAATAAAAAAACTAATTAGTTACTATGTAAAACAAGATTGATATTATCAGAATAAAAGTTAAATCTTAAATGTAGGAAAGAAAGTAAAAAGAGGTATGTTGTTATTTAAACCGACAAATTACTAGTTACTATTCACCAATCACTATTAAGTTAACTTCACTTGAATGTCAACACCACTCGGCAGTTCCAATTTTGACAGTGCGTCGACTGTCTTTTGGGTTGGAGTGTATATTTCTATTAGGCGTTTGTGAGTCCGCATCTGAAACTGCTCCCGAGATTTCTTGTTGACGTGAGGTGAACGCAACACAGTAAAAATCTTTTTGTCGGTTGGCAGCGGAATCGGACCAGTTACAACTGCGCCGCTGTTACGTACTGTTTTCACAATTTTTTCAGTTGACTTATCAACTAAATTGTGATCGTAAGAGCGAAGCTTAATTCTAATCTTTTGATTCATAACCTTTTTAATATAAAGTTCAAAACTCGATAAAATCGAGTACTTATTTTCGGAGTGCAAAAGTACTACTTATTTATAGTTTTTACAACCCCTAAATTTATTTATTTTTAGGTTAGAATAAGGGTAGCTGATTTCAAGAAAACAACTACCCTATTCCAATATTTTAATGCTATAATAAGCCCTTTGGCTTAGCACTTATTTCGTTATTATTTAGGCTGTAGTTAATCCTTTAGCCTTAGCAATCACTTCATCAGCGATTCCTCTTGGAGCAGCTGCATAGTGAGAGAATTCCATAGAAGAAGATGCTCTACCAGAAGTAATCGTACGTAAGTGAGTTACATAACCGAACATTTCAGATAAAGGAACATCTGCCTTGATAATCGTAGCATTGTTCTTCATGTCTTGACCTTTAATCAATCCACGTCTTCTGTTCAAGTCACCAATCACACCACCTGTGTATTCTTCAGGAGAAGTTACTTCTAACTTCATGATAGGTTCTAATAAAACTGGCTTACATTGCTTAGCAGCCGCTTTGAAACCTTCCTTTGCACATAATTCAAAGGCAATAGGCTTAGAATCCACTGCGTGCATAGAACCATCGTAAACTTTAACTCTCATAGCATCCATGCTATATCCAGCTAAAATACCATTGTCCATCATCGCACGGAAACCATCTTTGATAGGCTTGATATAATTCTTATCAATAGAACCACCAACGATTTTCCATTCGAATTCTAATTTTTCCTTACCACTCTTGAAATCATCACTTTCTAAGAACTCTTCAGTAGCTGGGCCTAATTCAAATTCCATATCTGCAAATAAACCAGAACCACCAGATTGCTTCTTTAAACGCTCTCTGTGAGAGACAGAATTAGTCAATGCTTCTCTATAATTTACTTGAGGCTCTCCTTCGTTCACTTCAACTTTGAATTCTCGCTTCAAACGGTCAACAATAATTTCAAGGTGTAATTCACCCATTCCACTGATGATAGTTTGATTCGTTTCTTCGTCGAACTTTGCGTGGAAAGTTGGATCTTCTTCTGTCAACTTTGCTAATGCCATCCCCATCTTCTCTACATCTTTCTGCGTCTTAGGCTCAATAGCGATACCAATTACAGGGTCAGGGAAAGTCATACTTTCTAATACGATTTGGTTATCCAAATCACATAATGTATCACCTGTCTTAATATCCTTGAATCCTACAGCTGCTGCAATATCACCAGCATGTACTGTTTCAAGTGCTTCTCTATCATTATAGTGCATTTGGTAGATTCTAGAGATACGCTCTTTCTTACCAGAACGTGTGTTCATTACGTAAGAACCAGCATCTAAAGTACCAGAATAAACACGGAAGAAAGCTAAACGACCTACGAATGGGTCAGTTGCAATCTTAAATGCTAAAGCTGCAAATGGTTCGTCATCAGTAGGCTTTCTAGTTAAAGGTTCCTCTGTTTTAGGGTCAGTTCCTTCAACCGCTTCAATATCTAATGGAGAAGGCATAAATGCACAAACTGCATCTAATACTGCTTGAACTCCTTTGTTTTTGAAGGCAGTACCACACATCATTGGAATCAAACTCATGTCGATAACCGCTGCTCTCAATGCACCACGAATATCTTCTGGAGTCAATGAATCAGGATCATCAAAGTATTTTTCCATCAACGTCTCATCGTACTCTGCTACTGCTTCTAATAAAAATTCTCTTTGTTCAGCAACTGTATCTACTAAATCAGCAGGAATATCAACAACTTCATAAGTCATTCCTCTATCGTGCTCATTCCAGATAATTGCTTGGTTAGTGATTAAGTCAACTACACCTTTGAACTCATCTTCAGAACCAATAGGTACTTGCAAAGGAACGGGATTACCACCCAACATTTCCTTAACTTGCTTAACAACTTCAAAGAAGTTAGCACCTTGACGGTCCATTTTATTAACAAATCCAATTCTAGGAACGCTATATCTTTCTGCTTGTCTCCAAACTGTTTCAGATTGTGGCTCAACTCCAGATACCGCACAGAATAAGAAAACCATACCATCCAATACTCTTAAAGAACGCTCAACCTCTACCGTGAAATCCACGTGACCAGGCGTATCGATAATATTAATTGGATATTCTTGGTCTTTCCAAGTCCAGCTAGTCTTAGTAGCAGCAGAAGTAATTGTAATACCTCTTTCCTGCTCTTGCTCCATCCAGTCCATAGTGGCAGCGCCATCGTGAACTTCACCAATCTTGTGACTGACACCTGTATAATAAAGAACCCGTTCCGTAGTGGTAGTCTTACCCGCATCAATGTGGGCAGCGATACCAATGTTCCTAGTATATGCTAAATCTTTTGCCATGACAACGTCCTTAAAGGAATTAAAAGAGTTAAAAAATGAGTTAAAAATCTGTTGATTAACGTTTGTTCAAGCCTTATTTGTAAATCTTTACAACAATAGTGTGTACTATTTGTATTATATCGCTAAAAAACCAACTTAGTTGCCTCATTTAAAATTGAACTTCATATAAATAGATTTTCTATCTAGTTATAAAATCCATATATTTAAAGACGACTAACTCAATTTTCAGTAGTGTCTTATACTTTAAAGTGTGCGAATGCTCGGTTTGATTCTGCCATCTTGTGCGTATCTTCTTTACGCTTTACAGCAGCACCTTCACCTTTACTTGCAGCCATTACTTCAGCAGCTAATTTTTCAGCCATTCCTTTACCACTTCGCTTTCTAGAAAAGCCAACCATCCACTTCATTCCGATAGATACTTTTCTATTAGGTCTGATTTCTACAGGAATCTGAAAAGTAGCACCACCAATTCGCTTACTTCTTACTTCTACTTGAGGCATGATATTATTCAAAGCCTTCTTCCATACTGCATGCTCATCACCACCCATTTTTTCTTTCACGATGTCCATAGCATCATAGAATACAGCAAAGGCTGTACTCTTCTTACCAGAGAACATCATATTATTCACAAACTGAGTAACCAATGCATCTTTATATCTTGGGTCTGGAGTGATTACTCTTATTTTTGGTTTTCTTTTACGCATTTCCTAAGAAATTGAGTTAATGTAAAATCTAAAATCTAAAATTTAAAATCTAAAAGTGATACTAATTAGAAAAAACTTTAAACTGAATCTACACTATGAATTAAGAAAAAATTTAATTATAATATTTCAGTAAAATTTAAAATTACAAGTATTAAATAGTTAAGCTATACTTTTGAATTTAAGATTTGTAATTTTAAATTTCAGATTACTTTTTTGGGCGTTTAGCACCATACTTAGAACGAGATTGTGTTCTATCTGCCACACCCGCTGTATCCAATGCACCTCTAACGATAGTGTATCGTACACCCGGTAAATCTTTTACTCTACCCCCTCTAATCAAAACGATTGAGTGTTCTTGTAAGTTATGACCCTCTCCCGGAATGTAGGCAATCACCTCAATACCGTTCGTTAATCTAACTTTAGCTACTTTTCTAAGTGCAGAATTCGGCTTCTTAGGAGTAGTTGTATAAACACGAGTACAAACGCCACGTTTTTGTGGACAAGAGTCTAATGCACGAGATTTACTCGCTTCAACTATCTTCTTTCTTCCTTTTCTGACTAACTGGTTAATAGTAGGCATATGCTATGCTGTTATTTTTTATTAAAAAGAGGTACTTAAAAAGTACGTATTTTCCTTTGTTTTAAAGGCTTTTAAGTCTATATTAGACCCACCTTTTCCAAAGCGAATGCAAAGGTACGATTTATTTAATGGTTTTCCAACATCAATATGCAAATTTTTAAAAGGTTTTTTTTCTAGAAAAGAAGTAATAAGTGTGCGGCAAGTTTTAAAATAGAAAATTAGTGGAAATCGTTATATCAAACAATAGAATTTGGAGTGGAATTTACAGACCGTTAATCTGTACCTCATACAAATTCCCCCCACCATTCCTTTCTTTTTCTGAGCCGACAAAAAATACATTATCCTCTTTGAGCGTAATCGCTTCCAATTGTTCTTTGATATTTAAGGCTAAATTATCTAACCGCACTAAACCTGAGTCTTCTTGGATTTGAATAATCGTAATAGAGCTTTCAAACTTATCTTCCACAAATTGATTCCCTAATAAAAGGATGACTTCTTTAGCTTCATAATAATAAACATCTGTAACAAAGGCTGGAACTTCAATAGAATCTCTTAACTCAAAAAGATTGGTGTTTACAGGAGCAGTGTACAAATTAGTTTTACTATTGCCCCTATTCTTAGTGAATAAGTGATATTGCCCATCTTTTACAAAAAATGCTTCACTATCAAAATTGTGGGAATCAGAAGGGAAAAAATCAGATTGGTTAGGAAAACTAAAGGTTATCTTATTTTTGAATTCATAAGTATTTTTATCAAAATGAAGCAAACTTAAATTTTTTCTAATACCCCAATTATTACCAAAGTCGCCTATTATTATTTCATCGGAGGTTATTTCTATAGCTTCCCAATCGATATTCTGAACAGCTTCTAATGGAATCGCCGTTACACGCTCTAAATTTTCTGGGTCCATTTGATAAAGTACCGCTCCTCCCCCACCATCATTAATCACAAACAATTGAGCTTGGTCATAAAAAAAGCCAGAACATTCATTGATTAAAGTATCAAATGCGCCTATTTGCTGAATAGATAAGGTTAACTCCCTTGGAACAACGGGAGTAGTGTCTTTTCTACAGTTGCTTAGTAGAAGAGCACTCGTAAAAGTAAAAATCACAATTCTATAAAGTTGGTTATTATGCAAAATGCTTACTTATCTTAATAGCTTTAAGGTGAAAATTTCAGCTCCTTGTTTTAAGTTCAAAAAAATAATTCCTTCAGAAAGATTAGAGATAGGAAGGTCAATTACGTTACTTCCTATTTCGACTGTTGAATAAAAATCTTCGTTTAATTTCCTTCCAAGTACATCTATCAGCTCAAACTGAATAGTTTGGTCACTTGGACTTATGACATTCAAATTAATCATATTATTGCTGGTCGAGATTATACTGGCACTTAGAAAAGGTATTTCTTCGGAATAAATAGCTTTTAGGCTACTATCCTTGTCAAATTTAGCCTGAATAGGGTTTTCATATCTTTTAGATAGCTGCCCATCTTGTTCAAGTTCCCAATGATTAAAATAAAGGTTATCAATTCTCTTGGCGGCAAGGGAAATAGGAATAGTTTTAAAATAACTCCCTCTAAAACCAGTAGGAATATCCTTCAGAGAATTTAATTCAAAAGTGACCAGATCAGGGTAATTGGCAGTTAGTTCCAGATTATAGATACCTCCTAGTTCAAAAAAGTCATTAAAATGCTGCGTAGAATAGAAAGCTCGTTCATTGATAAAGTTTCGTATTTTCTCTTGTTCTTTATTTTCCCAATTTGAAAAATTATTAGAAGGCCAACGGTCAAAATGAGCAGGCATTTCTCTTTCGATTTCCGTAATAAAGGTATCGAAGGCATTAAGCATGGTTGTTGTGCCCAAGACGGTATTAAATAAATCTTGATGCCGATTAAAAAAATAATTTCTAAAATCGTTATTTTTCAGAAAAGCATTAACAATATTGATAAAAACATTTTTATCTCCAAACGAGGTCATCTTATTCAAAAGTGCATTCTCAGAAGGCAATGTCCAATTATGCCGACCAAGGGCAATATCCATATCAAATAGCAAATATCGCCACTTACGCTGTGCTGCTTTAGGTCGCCAGTATTTAATATTGTTTTGAGGCCATGCGGTACTGACATTCCCTATTTGAGCGATAAAGTAATCCGTCAGATTATTAATGTCAAAATAGCGTTGAGCAATTTCATATTTTGCTGGTTCACTCAAATCCTCGGTTAAAAGGAATCCATAGTGTTCGTTGAAGCTAGAGGAATCTCCAACTACAAGAAGTCTATCATTTTCCAATAAATCAATATCAGTAGTTTGGTAATTGGAAAGCGTGTAAAATTCGTCCATTTTTTCTCGAAGTCCCATTACACCGTAATACTGCCCATTGATATAGACCACAATTGGCTGGTAACCATTCGCATCTAAATCCAATCCAGCACGAACTAAGTAATCTTGCAAAAATCCATCTCTACAATGCCCTGCGTTAAAATCCCCACTGGCATTTCTAACAACCAGTCTTTTATAACGTATGATGTCCCGTTTTGCAGAAAAAAAGGGGTGGTCGAAAAAAGGTTGATTATACTTATTTTTTGCTTTTAAGCGAAACGTTTTTTGTGGGTTGGTCCGAGATTCTCTTCCTCCATGCGCTTCTAAATCTGCGTGTCCATAGAAAGTAGAATCCGTCGTATTAAAATATTGAAAGTAAACTTCCGTGTCATCATCCTTCCAAAAATTCGCTCCCCAAAATGGCCAGTTCTCGTCGGCATCAGGCCCTAATTCAAAGATTCCTATTTCTTCATCAAAAAGTTTAGATTGATTGGCAATCAAGCTTAAAACTGGTAAATCATGTCCTGCATTAACAATAAAACTTTCGCACCTCAACTCAGAAGAGGGAAGCCCTTGTTTGGTGGCTTGAGCACAAATTATAGTTGATTCTTTTAGATTTAGGATGGTTTCTCCTAATCCTGTTTTTATAGGTGTGGTTAAATCATCTTTAAAATAGATAAGCTCGATACTGGGGTTTTCATGGGTAATTTCCAAATTTACTTCGGATTGGTATACGCCACTTATATCACTAAAAATTGGCATTTCTAATCGCCTTATGCCAAATCCATTATTGTCCATTTCTGGGCTAGGAGTAGCTGTCGTCCATATCTCTCCTATTTTGGCAAAGCTTATATCATTATCTAAAGGTGGAACGGCAATCTGCTCAATAAAATTGATGGAAGGCTTAGATAGCAGGATAGTTTCTCCACTGCTAGAGATTTTGAAATTACATTGCAAATAATCGGTCTTTTCATCCTGGTCGTTCGCCAATACTAATAGGTAAGATTGAGGAAGTATTTCACATGTGGGAAACGCCCATTTTGTTGGATTGTCCGCATCGTCACTTAAATAATAACCTGATAAATCAACCGTAAGATTAGAAGTATTCCCAATTTCTATCCAATCAGGAGATTCGTCATCTATTTCTAAACTATTTTCATTTTTAGAAACAATTTCAGATAAATGAATTTGAGCGTTTGCGTAAAAATTACCAAACGTCAGACAAAAAATAAAAAAGGTTGTTTTAGAAAAATACATATTCGATTCGAAAATTTACATCAAGGTACAGCTAAAAAAAATAGTACCCTGAGAAATTCTGTAAAAGCGTCGTTTCTATTCCTAATTTTAAAGCACTTATCGCCTACTCTTCCCAAGCGGCACACTAATACTTAACCAAGGTGCAACCGAGAAAATACCTGTATTAGGTATATAAATACCGCCATAATCAATAGATATTCTTTTTCCAATAAAACGACCACCTAAAGAAAGCAGTGCAATCGTTTCAAATCCTGTAGAGATAACATAATTCTCCGTAATAACATAGCCTCTTTTACCTGTTCTCAGCATGCCAGATATGGTAAAAGTTGGTCGCTCAGAAAGTTCTCCTTCAGCAAATCCATAACCAACGCCTAGGTTCAAATTTTTGTTTTTGTCCCCTAAGGTGATATTCCCAAAACCAAAACCAAATCCTGTATTATCAAACTCATCACCCAGCACAGTGCCGAATAATCCGCCAACGCCTAAATTCACTTTATCTGATTCGATTGGAATACTGACTCGTGGCGTTAACCAAATAGGAGTAACACCAAGCCCTCCAAAAAGAAAGAGCGGAACAGTGCCAATCCCCAAAGAGAATCTATCCGAAACACCTATATCAAAATTATTGACGACGAGCCAAGCATTTTGGTAAAAGGCTTCTCCCTTTTTCAGGTTATAACCACTATTGCCTATAAAATAACGATAAGCCATGGTGTTTTCATTCCAAAGTAAACCATTCGTTGAATCGTTACTAATCAATCGTTCTTGTCGCTTAATTTGGCTTTTTTGCAAGGTAATTGTTCCAATCGTTGCTGTTTTAAATTCGATAGTTCTTTCTGTTTCAGAAAGGATATGTCCTACAAATTCATTATCATCAAACATGGTAATCTGCCAAATAGCGGTCGTGTCGGAAAGTTGAGCTTGAATTGAATTTGTAGCAATAAAATTAAATAAGAAGAGTAGTAAAAGGGTTTTAAATAGATTTTTCATTTGAAAAGGTTTGTCGGTGATTAATAGAGTATGTCTCTAATGTAATTCAAATTAGATTAATTTTTAAAACTAGTGTAGGTTTAGGGGTAATTAAGCTATAAAAATGGGGCTATTGGGAAGCTATTGTCCTTCTTTTTGGTGAGATTTTTGGATTATTAATATAAATTCCAAACTTATGGCAAAGAAAAAGAAACGTCCAGCAAAAGTAGTATCCCCTAAAAAAGAAAAGGTAAAATATTCATTGCCACTCCTCTTTGCGCTACTAGCAACCACCATAGTCTTCCTTCCTTCTTTGATGAATGATTTTGTGACGTGGGACGATGATGTCAATATTCTTAAAAATCCTAATCTACAAGTATTTGATTGGCATAGTATCAAAGGCATTTTTACGGAAACGGTCATCGGAAACTATAATCCTTTATCCATTTTCACCTTAGCTATAGAAAAAGCCATTTTTGGTTTGAATGCTACCGTCATTCACGTCAATAACTTATTGCTGCATTTACTTTGTGTCTTTTTTGTATATAAAATAGGCATTCAATTAAAATTATCGCCAATAGCAGCAGGAGTGGTAGCAATTCTTTTTGGCATTCATCCAATGCGAGTAGAATCGGTGGCGTGGGTAACGGAGCGGAAGGATGTATTATTTGGAGCCTTTTATTTTGGAGCAATCCTTACTTATATCAAGTACATTCTATCAAATAAAGAGCATAAACGCTTTTTGTGGTGGACGATTGGTTTATTCTTTTTGTCTTTATTATCTAAAATACAAGCAGTCGCTTTGCCGCTTTCCTTTTTAGCCATAGATTATTATTTAAAAAGAGATTTAAATTTTAAATTAATTTTAGAAAAGAGTCTGTTTTTTCTAATGTCTTTAGGGATAGGACTATTGGGAATTTTCATGTTATCGAAAGAAGGTTCTCTAGACCAAGCGACGAATTACTCTTTTTTTGAAAGGTTGTTAGTAGGAGGATATTCCTACATCGTGTATTTGGTTAAATTTATTTTTCCTTATGAAATGTCGCCACTCTATCCCTATCCATCAATAGTAGATGCTCCGTTCTATCTCGGCACAGCCTTGGTCTTACCCATTTTTGCGGGATTATATTACGCTTATAAAAAGGAGCAATACGCTATCGTTTTTGGATTTGCCTTTTTTACTTTTAATGTGATGTTCATGCTACAAATCGTTGGTGCAGGACAAGGATACATTGCCGACCGATTTACTTATGTACCTTATTTTGGTTTATTTTTCTTAGTCGGGTATTATTTACAACAAATCAAAGTAAAAAAGGCTTCGCTTTACAAAGGCATGAGCATGGGATTAGGGGCTTATTTATTAGTCTTAGGTGTCATGACTTGGCAACAAAATAAAATCTGGAAAAACGGAGAAACGCTTTGGACGCACGTCTTAAAATATTATAAAAACATTGATACGCCTTATAGCAATCGAGCGCAATATTATCGTGACCAAGGATTGACAAATAAAGCATTAGCGGATTATACAGAAGCCATAGCCGTCAAACCAGATAAAGGAAGTACTTATAACAGTAGAGGCAAAACGTATTTTGATTTGGGTGGTCCAAAAAATGACCAAGTGCTCATCCAAAAAGCGATTGCAGATTATACCAAAGGAATTGAATTATCACCAGAATTGGGGGAGTTGTATGCCAATAGAGGCGCTGCATTAGGGTATTTAGGTAGGACACAAGAAGCGCTAGCCGACCTAAATAAAGCAGTTGAGTTAGAGCCTGATAAACAAGGAGGCTATTCCAATCGTTCCCTATTATTTATGCAGAGCGGCAATTATGAACTGGCGATTAAAGACCACACCACCTATTTGTCTATCAATCCTTATGATGCAGAAGTTTGGTATGAAAGAGGTTTAGCCAAAGGCAGATTGGGACAACATCAATCAGCCATCGCAGATTATAATCAGGCGCTATCTTTAGACCGCCAACGTGGAATATTTTTAATGCAGAGAGCTTTGGCTTATAAAAATATTGGTAATAAAACACAAGCCGTGACAGACCTAAGACTAGCCCAAGAATTTGGCGCGAATGTGCCTGCTAGTTATTGGAATGGATTGCAGTAATGAATGATGAACGATGAATGATGTTGAATGATGAACGATGAATGATGAATGATGAATTCGGAAAATAGAAACTTTTGATATTTTCTGGAAATGAATAGTTAAAAACATAATACGAGCTGGATAGGATTTCGATATAGCAACTTCTTGGAGATTTACACGAATCCTATCTAATCGGGCAGGTTATTTTTTACTACTTCCCGAAATTAAAAAACCGAAAAAGTATACTTACAACTTTTCGGTTTTCCTATTTTAAATAATGTTTATTCTAAAAGTTTTCGGGTAGAAGACCGTGAACCGTATGCCGTAAACCGAATAAAGCCTGATTATTATTTATTCTTTACATCAATCTGAGGTGCTTTTTTTGTGGGTCCTTGAAGTTTTCTTTTATAACTAGACCAGGGCATTGACTTATGTAAATTTTCGCCAAAATAGTTAATAAATAGTTCAAATTCTAAAGCGTTTCTGTAACCGGGAATGGATTGAATAACATCTTGTTTTTCATCAAGAAATACAATCGTTGGGTAACTCAAACGACCGTTCATTAATTTAGCGGGTAGTTCATGATAAGAATTTTGCCCGCCACGACGAACGAAACTATAGTTTTTATTTTTGAAGACAATATCATTAGGATGTTGTCCATCTAATTTTACTGGATAAAAATTTTCGTTGAGGTATTTAGCAATATATTGGTTAGTAAAAGTCTCTTTATCCATCTTTTTACAATAATGACAAAACTCTGTCACTATATCGATGAATATTTTTCTAGGCTCGTTTTTAGATTTTTCTACTGCTTCTTCCAAACTCATCCATTCGATTTGCTGAGCAATTAGCGTTTTATTAACACCAAGTGTCAGACAAAATAAGCAGCATAATAAAATATATTTTTTCATTTCCTTAGATAGTTTCAACGACACAAATTAATAAATCAAATTGTAGGTATTTAAAAAGAAAATGGGTGTATAATAATAACCGGTAATTATTCAAATTTTACTCCAATAAAAAGTTCTGGAGTTGTTAGCTATACGAAGTAATAAAAAAATTAAAGAATATATGCTTTATTTAAATGACTTTAATAAAAAATTAACGTAGAATATAGAAAGACTTTAAGAGAATTAAGAACTTATGCTATATTCCTTCTCAAAAATTATTTAATCCTCCAAGGTGGGTTTTTCCGATTATCTCCGGCATAATAAAGTATAAGAAGGGTTTTCTTATAAAAACGCTTAACTAGACGTTCCTAATCCCGATTTTCATCGGGACCGTATCGAACGGCAAAATTTGTATTTGCTCGGATATTCCATTTTTATAAGAAAACCCTTAAAGTATAAGTTGATTTCCATCAGGGTCTTTTAATCTGGCTTCTCTCCATAACCAACTTTGGTCTTTTGGTAATTCGGTAAATTCAATTCCCTCTACGATTAATTCTTTGACTAGTTCATCTAAATTATCACATTCAAAATAAACGTAGACACCATCTCCTTTAGGAAGTTTTTCTACCAGATGAACAGAAAAGGTAGCCGTCCCATTTGG
>CALLVC010000013.1 GCA_938010785.1 uncultured Saprospiraceae bacterium | reverse complement strand
ATTTAATACACTTGTCTAATTAATTGCTGTTATCTTACCTCGGATATTTAGTCTCGGCGACTTCGTCGCCTCGACAAAGGGATTTTAAGGGGGAGCTAAATTGAATTTTCCATTGGAAAATTCAATTTAGCTCCCCCTTAAAATCCCTTTGTCGAGGCGACGAAGTCGCCGAGACTAAATATCCGAGGTAAGATAAAAGCAATTAATTAGACAAGTGTATTAAATATTTTTGTTGAATTAAGTAATACATCCTTAGATGTGCTTGAATAAGAATACATACGGACACGTTATTCAAGCTACGATTTCCAGTATCCAGTATCCAGATTTACCCTATCTTTGCACCCGTGAAAAATCTACAACGATTAATACAGCTTTATGCAGAAGATGAACGCGTAAAGCAACTGATTTCGGCGCTTAAATTAGATAAACCTACCCGATTACAATTGGTCGGAATGGTAGGTGCACAGGAGGCCTTTGTCCTGACGGGAAGTTATTTGACAGCGCCACAAACCCATTTGTTTATAGCTACCGACAAAGAAGAAGCGGCCTATCTACTAAATACACTTGAAAATTTATTTGATAAAAAGCCCATCCAATTTTTTCCTGATTCATTTCGACGTCCCCAATATTTTGAGGTATTGAATAGTACCAACATATTGCAACGAACGGAAACGGTAAATAAAATTGCTTCGTCAAAAGCGGAAGGCGAAATTATTATTACTTACCCCGAAGCACTTTTTGAAAAAGTAGTTGCGCCCGAAGTATTACATGCCCAGAAAATTGACATCGCAGTCGATACGGAAATGGATGTTGATTCTATAATGAACATCTTGGTGGAATTTGGTTTTGAGCGAGTAGATTTTGTGTATGAACCGGGGCAATTTTCTATCAGAGGAGGGATTGTTGATGTTTTTTCTTACGGGAATGAATATCCCTATCGAGTAGAGTTATTTGATGTAGAGGTGGAAAGTATTCGACTATTTGACCCTACCACCCAATTATCGGAACGGAAGATATCAAGGGTGACGATTATCCCAAATATTAACACCAAATTTGACCAAAGTCAAAAGGTCTCTTTGTTCAAAGTATTGCCAGAAAACACGGCTATTTGGTTGAAGGATTATCAAATGACCTTGGACAAATTACAGCAATGTTTTGAGAAGGCAGAAGAATTTTCCAAATCTCTTTCTTTGTTAGAAGATGAGGAGTTAAAAGAAATATTCCGTGACCGTGCTTTTATTCGACCAAATCAAGTGGTTGAAGAAATAGCAGATTATCCAATCGTTAGTTTAGCGAAGTCAAAGCATCCGTTTAAAATTGACAAAAAAATAGTTTTTGCGACTCGACCGCAGCCGAGTTTCAATAAAAATTTTAAGCTCTTAATAGATAACTTAAATGAGAATCAAAGTAATAGTCTAGAAAATTATTTGTTCACGGGCAATCCCAAACAAATAGAACGATTCTATGCTATTTTTGAAGATTCAGAGGCAGAGGTACAATTCCACCCAATTCAGAAAGCGATTCACGAAGGATTTGTAGATTTAGATTTGAAAGTAGTTTGCTATACCGACCATCAAATTTTCGAAAGATTTCATCGCTACAAACTCAAAAAAGGATTTACCAAAAACCAAGCACTTAATTTAAAATTACTACGGGAATTAAAACCGGGCGACCATATTACGCATATTGACCACGGGATAGGACGTTTTTCAGGGCTAGAAAAAATTAATATCAATGGTCATGTACAAGAATCGGTTCGGGTGATTTTTAAGAACAATGACCTCCTGTACGTCAGTATCAATTCCCTTCATAAAATTGCTAAGTTTAGAGGAAAAGATGGAACCCCTCCAAAGCTAAGTAAACTAGGTTCAGATGCGTGGAAAAATCTAAAGCGAAAGACTAAGAGCAAAGTCAAAGACATTGCGAAAGAACTGATAAAATTATATGCGCAACGAAAAGCCGCACCGGGGCATGAATTTCCACCTGATGGCTACCTACAAAATGAGCTAGAAGCTTCCTTTATTTACGAAGATACCCCCGACCAATTAAAGGCAACGATTGATGTGAAGAAAGATATGATGAGTCCTAATCCGATGGATAGATTGATTTGTGGAGATGTTGGTTTTGGTAAAACGGAAGTGGCGATGCGAGCAGCCTTCAAGGCAGTTGTAGGCGGAAAGCAAGTGGCTATTTTAGTACCAACGACTATTTTAGCCTTACAACATTATCGAACGTTCAAAGAGCGTTTGGATAATTTTGGGGTGACCGTCGATTATATCAATCGTTTTAGGTCGGCAAAAGAAAAGCGCATTATTGCAGAGAAATTAAAAAGTGGGGAGATTGATTTGGTGATTGGGACGCATGGGCTATTAAATAAAAAAATAGGATTCAAAGATTTAGGTTTATTAATCGTTGATGAGGAACAGAAGTTTGGGGTAGGCGCAAAAGAAAAATTAAGAAACTTAAAAGTCAATGTAGATACCTTAACTTTAACTGCAACGCCTATTCCAAGAACCTTACAATTTTCTTTGATGGCAGCGAGGGATTTATCTATTATCCGCACCCCACCACCAAATAGGCAACCGATTCATACAGAGATTCGAGTTTTCAATGATGAAGTCATTAAAGAATCTATTTTATACGAAACAGATAGAGGAGGTCAAGTCTTTTTTGTACATAATCGGGTAAAAACCTTGCCTGATATTACGGCAATGATTCAGCGACTATGCCCTGATGTAGATGTAATCATGGCACACGGGCAAATGGAATCTGATAAATTAGAAAAAGCCTTAATTGATTTTATTGATTACAAATACGATGTGATGGTTTGTACCAATATCATTGAAACAGGTTTGGATATTACCAATGCCAATACAATTATTATCAATAATGCGAATAACTTTGGTTTAAGTGATTTACACCAATTAAGAGGTAGAGTAGGGCGGTCAAATCGTAAGGCTTTTTGTTACTTATTTTGTCCGCCCATGTCGGTCTTAACTTCGGATGCACGAAAGCGCTTAAAGACGATAGAAGAATTTTCTGACTTAGGTAGTGGGTTTGATATTGCGATGCGTGATTTGGATATCCGTGGGGCAGGTAATTTATTAGGTGGCGAACAAAGTGGCTTTATTTCTGAAATTGGCTATGAAACTTATCAAAAAATACTAGAAGAAGCGATTATAGAATTAAAAGAATCACATTTCAAGGATTTATTCAAAGAAGACTTGGCAAAGCGAACAGAATTTGTTCGAGATGTTCAAATTGAGACGGACACCGAGATGTTGATTCCAGATGAATATGTGAATAACATACAGGAACGATTGAATCTGTATACGGAATTAGATAAAATTAAAACAGAAGAAGATTTAAATAAATTTGGGGAAGGATTAAGAGACCGTTTTGGCAAAGTACCTAGACAAGTACAGGAGTTATTTGATGGCTTAAAAGTTCGTTGGATTTGTCAAAAGTTAGGTTTTGAAAGATTAAGTTTAAAACAACGAAAATTGCGCTGCTATTTTATAGGCAATCCACAATCTCCTTTTTATGAAACGGACCTGTTCAATGATTTGATGAAGCACATTACCGTTCATGGAAAGCAAGACAATTGGTCCATGAAGCAATCTGCTCGCTATCTAATTTTAATCAAAGAACCCGTGAAAAATTTGAAAGAGACAAAGCTCGTTTTGGAGAAAATTTATAATGCGGTGGCTATATAAAGAAAGACATAAACAGTATGACAAATACTAGTCAAAATAACAGTTCTCGTATCGAACAACATCTAGTTCCGTGTTATTAAAATCCGTGTTAAAATAAATGAACACGGATTTTAATAACACGGAACTAGATAGCTTTAATTTCAAAGTTTCGACAGCCTAATCTTTGCTATTAATTACAATTTTCTATTCCACCAACTGATTAACCCCACTCTTCACCACATACTTCTTTCCCAACATTTCTTTATCCGAAGGTGCATTCAGCTTATCTACATAATACCATTCTGCGACGGCTTCCTCAGGTGTCATGCTCAAAATGAGGTAGCCATGATTTTTTAAATCGGTATATTTTAAATGTGGATTTATCGTAGTCAATAATTTTTCAGCGAGCACTACTTTATCAACAGGCGTGCGTTCATCAGAGTTAGAAGAAGTAATACTTGGTGTACCGAATTCTATGGCAATAGCATCTTTCCCATCTTCTGAGGGCACTTCAAAAGCCCAAGAAGAATGCGTATCTCCTGCGGTAATAATAACATTTTCAATTTTATTATCCCCTATAAATTTGCCAATTTGATTCCGTTCATAAGGATAACCATCCCAAGCATCCAAATTGACGGGACTACCAAAACCTAGCCCGCTAATATCACAAGGAGAGAAAATAACCTGATTGCCAATGATTTTCCAAGTCGCATCAGAAGTCGTTAATTGATTCTTGAACCAAGCTAATTGTTCTGCCCCAAGCATGGTTCTATTGGTATCATTAAAGTCCGCTTGACCAACGCTGTCTACAGGTGCTGTTCGTCCTGTTAATCGCTCATCCAACATGATTAAATCCACGGTATTTCCAAAATTGACGGTTCTGTAAATATCTTTGGTGGCATTATCTCTGACGGGCAACCATTCGAAATAAGCTTGCTTGGCCGCCTCTTTTCTAGTCATAAAATCGCCGTCTTCAGGTTGATGGTTTTGGGCACCTGATTTATAGACATTATTTGCGACCTCATGGTCATCCCAAATCGTAATAAAGGGATGCATTTGATGAGCTTTTTGAAAATCTTTATCCAATCGATATTGAGCGTATCGAGTTCTATAATCGGCAAGGCTAATGATTTCTTTAGCAGGAAGATGTTTTCTATCCAAGGTAGTGTCACCATAAGTGCCCGGTCCATACTCGTATATATAATCGCCTAAATGGACAACTGCATTCAAATCATCTCTTTCTGCAAGTTTAGCAAGGGCGTTATAATAACCTGCTTCATAATTGGTACAACTAATGACGGCTAATTTAACAGGAACTTGTGTTTCTTTCGCCGCTGTTTTGGTTCTACCAATAGGCGACTTCCCATTTAAAGCTTCAAACTGATAGTAATAGGTAGTATTAGGGTTTAAACCCTGTGCATCTATTTTAACCGTATAATCTTTAGAATCATCTGTCGTGATAGCTCCAGATTGAACAGGTTCGGATAAGTCGGCATTGGTTGAAATAGCCCATTTTACAGCGACTTCACCAACGTTTTCTGGAGTTACTCTGGTCCAAATAATGACGCTATTGGCCAAAGGGTCACCCGAAGCAACATTATGATAAAAAGGTTTTTTGTTTTGGTCGTAAAAAACAGCGGTTCCATCTTTAGGCATTGAGACCATAGTTTTTTGTTCAGCGCAGGACGCTAGTAGTGTTAAACAGGATAAAAGATAGAATAATCTGGTATACATAACTGTTTTATTTTGAAGGTCGTTTTAAAGAGTGGGTAAGTTAGGAATTTTATTTCCTTTATTGGATACCAGCACATTATAAAATGATTAAATTTGTGTATTGATAAAATTCAAACAATATGATTTTTAAAAATTTTAGCTTGTCTTTAGTAAAAATAGCAATGTTGGTTGGCTTACCCTTACTTTTTTCTGCTTGCAAAGGAGATGGCTTAGGTTTTACGATGACTTACCAGCAGGACTTTGAAATTCAAGCAGGATTAGGGGTCTTTGATACCCATGTATTTCTTATTCGAGATATTCCTACCAATATGGCAGCTTTTTTAAGTACGAATGATGCCAATGAAAATGATATTACTGCGATTATACCCAGAGAAGCAGAATTATCCATTAATTTTGCGAACATAGATTTTGCTTTTGTACGAGAAGTAGTGGTAGAAATTTATAGTGATGATGACCAAAGAGGCAGAGAAATATTTTACCGAGAAGATGTACCATTAAATACGGGTATAAGAATTGCGCTCATCCCCAGTTTACCCGATATTCAAGAATTTTTAATGGACGATAATTTTAATCTTCGAGTAGAATTAAAATTACGAGAATTTTCCCCTTCATTTATAGAAACAAGATTTGATTTTCAATTTTTTGCAAAGTTAGAATAAACGATAGACGGTAAGCAGGTTAGAACGATACCTAAAACTACCAACTACCAACTGTAATACATGAAAGTTTACTTCGCCTCTGATTTTCACTTAGGCATCAATGCGACAAAAACTAGTCGAGAACGAGAAAAGCAATTAGTTCGATGGTTAGACCAAATTAAGGAAGATGCAGAAGCTATCTATCTAGTAGGCGATTTATTTTTTTGGTTTGAATACAAACGAGCAGTACCAAAGGGATATGTTCGATTTTTGGGAAAATTAGCAGAATTGAGTGATGCGGGTATCCCGATTTATTTTTTCACGGGCAACCATGATATGTGGATGTTCCGATATTTTGAAGAAGAATTTGGTATTCCTATTTATAGAAAACCAATTATTAGAGCAATCAAAGGAAAGCAATTTTTCATTGGGCATGGAGATGGAAAAGGACCTGAAGATTTTGGGTATAAAATATTAAAAAAGATTTTTGCGAGTAGCTTATGTCAGTGGTTATTTGCTCGATTACATCCCAATTTTGGTCTTTGGTTGGCGACGACATGGGTATTAAAAAGTAAAGGAGAAAAGCCGCAAGCGCCCAAGTTTTACGGAATGGAACATGAATGGCTATATCAATATGCTTGTCGAAAATCAGAAACGATAGCAGCAGACTATTTCGTTTTTGGACATCGACATTTACCTATCAACACAATACTACCCAATGGTAAAAGCCGTTATATTAACATTGGGGATTGGATTTTTCATAATTCCTATGGCGTATTTGACGGGGAGGAAATGAAAATTGAATTTTTTGAAAGCGAATTAGAAGAGGTTTATCGGTAGCACAGGATTTATCCTGTCCAGTTCCAAAATCTTTAGATTTTGCCCTATTAAAGTAGCCGATAAGCTTAGTTTTCTTACTAAAAATCTACTATTGAGAATAAAGCTATTGTTTATATTATTTTTATTGGTAAACGGAGGCTGTTTTGCACAGATTCGCTCCTCTGAAGCGCGCTTGGTAGAGAAAGATTCGATAAATTCTATAAATAAGCAAATTGCAGACACCACTTTCCAACTCCTCCAAACCATCCCCATAAACAGCATCTACCTTATCGCTGACAACCTTCAAAATTTATACGTTGCTACTCAAAAAGGACAAGTTGTAAAATTTGATAAAAACGGAAAGCCGCAATTTGAATACAACAACAATCGCTTAGGAGAAATAGGGAAAATAGATGTACGGAATCCTATGACGATGCTCGTATATTATCCAGATTTAGAAGTGGTAGTTATTTTAGATAGAACCCTATCTCCAATTAAAGAGCTTAATCTATTTGATTTGGACATTATAGAACCCAAGGAAATTGCCTTGGCGAACGACAATAATATTTGGGTCTATGATGAAGTAGCTGCTACCCTGAAAAAAATAAGCCAAACAGGAGAGACGCTTTTTGAAAGTAGAAATTTAAATCAACTCACCCGAAAGAATTTAAGCCCTACCTTTTTGCTTGAAAAAGACAACCTAATTTATCTAAGTGATTTGGAAAATGGCTTGTTCATTTTCGATAATTTTGGACAATTAAAACAGGAAATTCCAGTCAAAGGAATTGAGCGATTTCAAGTTGAGGGCAAACAAATATTTTTTTGGAAAGATGGTAAAGGGAATATTTTAGATATGGATATTCTAGAAAAAAAAGACTTACCCTTACCTACCGTAAATAATTCCTTAGAAAGTGTGTATTTGAATAGAGGCCACATTTATTTATCAACGATAAGCGCTATTGAAGTATATAGCAAATAGTGATTACCTTCTTATGCCCAAGATATGTTGGATTTTAGGAAATCTACATGATGCACAAATGTACCTTATCTACTTAAAGTGCCGTTAGGTACTTAACATAGGTAACCTACAAGACTAAAAGGAAGCGCTAACCGTGCCGTAGGTACGTAACATCGGTTTGAACGCCATGTTGCGTACCTACGGCACGGCGATAAGTATTAGTGACGGTCTCCCTAGTTACCGCTGTTTTAGTACCTAACGGCACTATTATCAAGTGATACATTTGTGTGTATAAGGTCGACTTTCAGAAATCTGACATATCTAAAACTTCATATCTAATCAAATTATAAAAAAGGATTATGTTTTTTCTCAAAACCAATAGTCGTTGCTTGCATATGTCCTGGATAAACTTTAGTATCATCAGGTAAGACCAATAATTTAGTTTTGATACTATTGATTAATGTATCAAAATTTCCGCCTGGTAAATCGGTTCTACCGATACTACCATGGAACAAAACATCCCCTGCAATAATGAATTTATCCGCTTCACAATAAAAAGATAGACTGGCTGGAGAATGCCCTGGCGTAAGAATAGCCTTCAACTCTGCATTTCCGAATGTGATAATATCGCCCTCTTCAATAAAATTGGTTGGTTCGGGAGAAGGTTCAACACTAATACCAAACATCGCCGCAGACTTAGGGGCGTGAGCTAAAACAGGCAATTCTCCTTTATGTATTTCTAAAGACAAACCATATTTACTGGCAATAAAGCCATTTCCAAAAATATGGTCCAAATGACAGTGTGTGTTGATTAGACGAACTGGTTTTAGGTCATTTTTTTCAATATAACTAACTAATTCCTGTTTTTCAGCGGCATTACTGCAACCGGGGTCAAAAATAATGCACTCTTTAGTTTCGTCATGTAAGAGGTACGTATTTTCTTGAAAAGGATTAAATGTAAAAGTTACAACTTTGACCATGGTTTTGTTGTTTTATGTCAAACAATCGTTTGTAAACTAGAAACCCCTAAAAATATAAGTTGGTTTTCTAGTTTTGTTACCAAAAAAATAAAGTGTAAAAGTACATTTTGATTATTAAAAAAGTAGGTTCTTAATATTTTTTTAGTATTCGCGAAGTCCTTCTTTGTATTTCTATAAAAAACGGTTGTTTTTGACAGAAAAAATGTACATCTTTAAGATGATGAAAATCTAGATATTATCAAATTTTTAATTTGACTTAAGAGTGAATTCTAAGAGTATGTGTAAATTTCCATGATTGAGCGAGCGGTAAACCTGCCTGCTGACCGCAGGAAGGCAGGTTTACCGCTCGCAGCCAATTGATGGAATTTTAGACATACTCTAATTGTAAATTAACAGAACTACTTTTAAGCAAAAGATTAATCGCCCTCTATGCGAAAATTAATACTAACAACTAGCTGCCTTTTTGCTTTTCTATTAGCTTTTGCTCAGCAAAGGCCTCAAGTTCAATTTGGGAAAAATAGAGTCCAGTACCATCAAGATTACGAAGAGTGGTTGATGTACGAAAGTAGTAACTTTATTACCTATTGGTATGGAGAAGGTCGTTTTATTGGACAGTCTGCGGTACAATTTGCAGAATACGATTTTCTAGAAATTCAAAACATCTTAGAGCATCGGTTAAATAATAAGATAGAGATTATTGTTTATACGGACTTGACAGATTTAAAGCAAAGTAATATTGGGAGCGAAGAGACCTTTGAGAGTACAGGAGGAAAGACGAAGATAGTGGGGAATAAAATGTTTGTCCATTTTGATGGAAACCATACCCATTTACGAGAAGATATTCGAGAGGGGATAGCTTCTGTTTATTTGAATGCGATGTTGTTTGGGTCTAATCTTCAAGAAATTGTACAAAATGCAGTTTTGCTGAGTTTACCGGATTGGTTTAAAGATGGTTTGGTTGCATATATTGGAGAAGAATGGAATACAGAATTAGATAACCAATTGAGAGATATTTTAGCTAGAAAAGAGTATGAAGATTTTAATGATTTGGTGCAGGATTATCCAAAACTAGTTGGTCAATCCGTTTGGTTTTATATCAATCAAAATTATGGGAAAGCGACCGTATCTAATTTACTTTATTTGACTAGAATTAATAGAAGTATAGAAAGTGGTTTTCTTTACGTTTTGGGAAATTCCTATGAACAAACATTGGAGAATTGGCAAAAATTTTATGAAAGAAGATATACAGAGGAAGTTAAACCAATGCAACGGTTTGATGAGAAAAAGCGAGTGGCTATCAAAAATAAATTTAATCTACCAATTACACAGCTAAAACTAAGTCCTAGCGGTCAATATGCGGTCTATGTCCAAAATGAGGTCGGGAAGTATAAAGTGTATGTACAAGATTTAATTTCAGGGGATAGAACCTTAGTAAAGAAGCAGGGTTTTAGAAATGTTTTTCAAGCGACGGATTATAATTATCCGTTATTAGCATGGAATCCAAGTGGGTTTGAGTTGGCGATTATTTGGGAAAAGCAAGACGTAATTCAATTATCTAAATACGATTTAAATACCAAAAAAACGATAACGGAAGAAATGGACCCTCAATACCAGCGTGTTTATAGCATGGACTATGTGAATAATGTAGACATGGTATTGTCGGCAACAGTTAGAGGGTTTTCTGATATTTTTTACTATCGTTCTAATGTACGTGCGACTTCTCGTATCACGAATGATTTTTATGACGATTTGAATGCCAAGGTTGTAAAAGTTCGAAATAAGAAAGGAATACTTTTCTCATCTAATCGAGATACAACCAGTATTGCTTCTGCTAAATTAGATACGATTTTACCCTTGAAGTCTTTTGATATTTATTATTATGACTTAGAAACTAAATCTAAAGAATTGGTCCGAGTGACGAATACGCCATTCGCCGATGAAAGAGAGCCATTAGGGATTGATTCTACTTATTTTTCTTTTCTTTCAGATGAGACAGGTGTTTATAATCGGAAATATGGCTACTTAGAAGACTATGTAGCTTACATGGAACAGGTGATTCAAATTACGAATGGGGAGGAATTAATTCTACCAGCGGATTCTGTTTGGGAAAACAAAGACTCTTTTTTAATTGATACTAGTTTTATTCGACCAGTTATCAAAACTAGAGCAGTGAACCATACGGCTACTAATTTAAATCGCAATCTTATTACTCAACATAAATCAGCTAGGAGTAATAAAATGATTGATTTAGTGTATAATTCTGGGAGATATGAGGCATATGTGAGTACTCCAGACCCAATGGTAAACGTCACTCCGTCCTTGACCAATTATAAGAGTCAACAGGTCGTGCTACTATCAAGAAGAGCAAAGGCCCAAGAAATAATAAATGGGGGAAATGAACAAATAAAGGTTCGAGTAACGGAAACGAATCCAAGTACCGCACCGAAAACCCAACCTCAAAAAGAGGAAGAATCGGGTGGGTATTTATTTGAAAGTGGATTTGAAGACCCCGAACCACCAAAAACTACAGAAGAACAAACACCTACCAAAAAGAAGGATGGTAAAGAATATTTATTCCAAACAGAATTTGAAGAACCAGCTTCACCAACAGAAATAGTCGAGGACGAAAGTGCCGATAAGCCGCAAAGAGCAACGCGTGATAATACAGACTCAGGAGGAGTGACCATTGCGCCACCAACCGAGCAAGTGGCGGTAGAAGCGATAGGTGAAACAGACCCAACACAGAAAAAAGTAACTAAATTCCGTCCTGCTCGAATCACGCCTTATCGATTAAAGTTTAAAACGGACTTTGTGACGACGTCTTTAGACAATAGTTTATTATATGGCGGTTTGGAAAGTCCAGCGGCGAATCCAGATGGATTTGAAACGCCAGTTCCAGGTATTTTAATTAAAACGAATTTTAAAGACTTATTCGAAGATTATGTTTTTGAATTAGGTGCTCGTTTTCCAACAAGTTTTGATGGTGATGAATACTTTTTAACTTTTAAAAATAAGAAAAAGCGACTAGATAAAACTTTCACAGCCTATAGAAGGACTAGACGATTTTCGGTCAATAATAATTTGATTTCCCCTGAACAGTCAAGAGAAGTAGTTTTATTAGGACAAGCACAATTTAGCTATCCATTAGATATTTTTAGAAGCATTAGAGGTATCGTTAATTTACGGAATGATAAATTAATTCAATTATCTACAGATGCAAATCAGTTAGGCGAACCGACGACCAATCAGCAAAGAATAGGAGCTAGGATAGAATATGTTTTTGATAATACTTTAGATGTATCTTTAAATATTAAAAACGGAACAAGGTACAAAGCCTATGCAGAGATAGTGAAGCGTTTTGATTTAAGTGTATTAGATGGATTTAATTTTGAAGTACCTCGAGGTGCGATGGGGATTATAGGCATAGATGCTCGACATTACCAGCGAGTTTTAAAGCATAGTGTTTTTGCGACTAGATTTAATGCGGCTACCTCTTTTGGAGCTGAAAAGATTTTGTATTATCTAGGAGGTGTTGAAAATTGGCTAATACCTAGCTTTAATAATGATATTCCTGCTCCAACGGGTAATGATTTTAGTTTTCAAACTTTAGCAGCTAATCTAAGAGGATTTAGGCAAAACATTAGAAACGGAAATTCTTTTGCTTTAATAAATGCAGAAATGCGGGTACCAATTTTTAGGTATTTCAGTAGGTCAACGCCTCGGTCTTCTTTTCTTAGAAATTTTCAGTTAGTAGGTTTCTTTGATGTTGGGACTGCTTGGCAAGGGCTTTCTCCATTTGAAAAGGATAACCCACTAAACACGGTCTTAATACAAGGCAGTGATAACCCGAACGACTTTAACCCAGTTTCGTTAGAAGTTAATTTCTTTAGAGACCCTGTGGTGGCAGGATATGGTGCTGGAGTTAGAACGATGCTATTTGGCTATTTCCTTAAGCTAGATTATGCTTGGGGAATTGAAACTAGAGTTATTCAAAAGCCAAGGTTATATTTATCTTTGGGGACGGATTTTTAGAGGAGGTTGTAGTCCGATAAACAAAAATACCGTTAGCAATTCCATTGCTAACGGTATTTTTGTTTATCGGACTACTGACAGTTATCGAAGATAACGTTCTGACCTCCTTTAACTCTTCGCAATAGTAATCTTAATTTGTTTAATTCGCTTCTTATTAACTTCTATTATTCTAAAGGTAAATCGGTCGTGTTTTATTTCGCTACCTTTTCTAGGCAATCGACCAAGTAGTTCCAAGATTAAACCTGCTAAAGAGTCTGCATCGCCTCTCACTTCATCAAAGGTATTGGTGTCTAAGCCAATGACTCGACAAACATCATTTAAAAGTGTTTTTCCTTCAAAAATATAATTGTAATCATCTATTTTTTGATAGTCCAATTCTACTTCATCATCAAATTCATCTTTAATTTCTCCGATGATTTCTTCCATTATATCTTCTAAAGTGACAATGCCCGATGTGCCTCCATATTCATCTACTACGACTGCCATATGTAAGCGCTTAGCTTGAAATTCTTTTAGTAAGTCATTTATTTTTTTCGATTCGGGGATGTATAAAATTTCTGTTCTCAATAACTGCTGCCATTCAAAATCACTTTCTTCTTCCAAATGTCCCAGCAAATCTTTTGCGTAGAGTAAACCAGTAATTTGGTCAAAATTTTCGTTGTAGACAGGAATTCTAGAGTAGCCAGATTTTTTGACTACATTAAGTAACTCTTTATAAGAACTTTGGAAGTCAACCGCCATTACATCAACTCTAGGCTGCATAATCTGTTTGGCAGCTACATCTCCAAAATTGACGATACTCTTTAAAATATCAACCTCTTCCGTCGCATTAAAACCACCTTTAACGGTCAAATCAATAGCTTCTCCTATTTCTTCTTTACTGGCCAAATTATTGGATGCTCGATGGGCTAATTTTTTTTCAATAATAGAGGTTAAATTGACTAGCATGATACTAAGTGGAGAGAAAAATCGCTCAAAAAAGCTAAGTGAACCAGACATGAATTTAGCTAACTGTACGTTATTAATTTTAGCATATACTTTAGGAGCGACTTCCCCAAAAAGGACAACTGCAAAAGTGACCAATACGGTAGTAATGATAAAGCTAATCGCTTCTGCTAGATAAGATTGGTCTAAAGTTGAAATGGAAAAGGTTTCAGAAATAGCGACAGCCCATCTATTACAAAGGTCTTCTGTCAAAGTATTGCTGAGGACGTGTTCAGAAACAATAATATAACCAATATTGATAAAATTATTACTGATTAAAATAGTAGCTAGTAAGGTTCGAGGTTTTTCTAAGAGCCGTAAGATTCTTTTGGAAACAGGACTATCTTCTCCTTTCAGGTTATCTAAATCATTTGGGGATAAGGAAAAGAAAGCAACTTCAGAACCAGAAATGAGGGCAGACGAAATTAATAAAATTAGAATGACGATGCTAGATAAAGCAAGACCAACACTTGAGATTTCAAGTAAGAGGAAAGGAAGTACATTTAAAGCTAAATCGAGTGCGTCAGGTTCAGCTTCCAATATTTTTTTATTGATATTAAAAAAGAACTATTGCACTTAATGAAGTGCAATAGTTGTTTGAGTTATTTTTTAAAACGGTAAATCTTCTTCATCGCCACCTTGTGCAGCAGGTTCGGCGGGTGCTGCTGGAGTGGCCGCAGGGGTATTTGTTTTTTGTTGAACCGCAGGTGCATCTGCTGCACTGGGGAAATTTGAGGTATAGCCACTACCACTTCCTTCTCGGCTACCTAACATTCTAAAATTATTAGCTACGACTTCTGTAGTGTAACGATTATTTCCGTCTTTATCTTGCCATTTTCTATGCGTCAATTTTCCTTCAACATAAACCTGTCTTCCTTTTTTAAGGTATTGCTCTGCCAATTCCGCTAATTGTCTCCAAACAACAACATTATGCCATTCCGTTTGGCTTTGTGTTTCTCCGTTTCTATCCTTATATTTTTCGGTAGTTGCAACGCTAAATTTTGCTACAGCAACACCACTTTCTAAGCGTCTTACTTCAGGGTCTTGCCCTAAATTTCCAATTAAAGTAACCTTATTAACCATTGTGTAGAATTCTTTGGTTGAAAAAATAGGTATTCAAGATATTTTAGAATAAAGTCTAATTTATTGAGTACCTTAAAACAATTCTAAATATAGCGATTTATCTTTAAAATACAAATCAACTATTTTAGGAAAAGCAAAGTTATTAATGTTTTTTTGTTTGACCTCGAAAAAAGAAGAATCATTCACAGGAAGTGCTGATTTTAGCTCAATTTCCCAAAAAATGGCGACTATTTTCTGATGCGTTAATAATTGTTTAAATGGTTTTGAGGCTTTTTTGATGGTAAATGATTGAGTACCTATTATTTTTTGAAATACTTCGTCTTGTAAGAGGGCTTCTTCTGAAAGTAAACTACTTGCCTCGACTAAAGGGAAATCATATAAATTTAACCAAATATCTTTTTGTTGGCGTTTATTTAAAACAATGGTATCTGCATGTTTAAAAACTAGGTAATTAAAAAAGCGGTCTCGCTTTTTTATCTTTTTAGATTTGATAGGCAGGGTAGATATTAATTTTTTCGAGAAAGCCGTACAATGTTTTTGCATTGGGCAAATAGTACAATTAGGATTAGCAGGTGTACATTGTGTCGCACCAAAATCCATAATCGCCTGATTATACATTGCTGCTTTATCTTTCGCTAATAAAGCGTCTGCCAATTTGTTAAACTCCTTTTTACCTAAAGTGGTATCAATGGGTGTTTCGATGCCAAAAACTCTAGACAAGACCCTGAAAACATTCCCGTCGACCACCGCATGTGGCAATCCAAAAGCAAAGGAGGCAATAGCTGCGGCGGTATAAGGGCCCACTCCTTTTAGTCCCAATATCGCTGTGTGTGTATTGGGAAATACGCCATTTAATTCAGTGGCAATAAATTTGGCAGTGAAATGTAAGTTTCTCGCTCTAGAATAATAGCCCAACCCTTCCCATAATTTCATTACTTGGTCAGCAGGGGCTTTTGCTAGATCTAAAACGGTAGGAAAAGTTGCTTTAAATTTCTCGAAATAGGGGAGACCTTGTTCAACTCTAGTTTGTTGCAGAATAATTTCTGATAACCATACGTAGTATGGATTTTTCTCTCCTTTCCAAGGGAGCGGACGGTCGTTTTTGTCAAACCAGACCAATAGATTTTTAGTGAAAAATTTTTGTTTAACAGCTTCTTTCATTTTTGCAAAATAGCAAATTTTTAAGATTTTAAGGAAATAAAAAAGGCGATAAGATTATTCATCTTATCGCCTATGGGGGGCTTATTTACATTTTACTTTATGCTGTCTGGCGCAATTCCGCCACGTTATCATATCGTTTATTAATCAAATCTTTTAATTCTTTCCTAGCGAAGAAAATCCTACTTTTTACGGTACCTAATGGCAATTCCAAGTAATCTGCAATTTCTTGGTACTTATAACCTGAGTAATGCATCATAAAAGGTACTTTGATACTTTCATCCAATCCTCCAATCATTCCTTTAATTTCATCTACCATGATATTAGAGCCTGCTTTGTTAGCAATAGCATTCTTGCCAGAATTAATATAATAGTTGTTGTCAGTAGAATCCATGATGGTATTGGCTTTTACTTTCTTGCGATAATTATTAATAAAGATATTTTTCATAATCGTGAACAACCACGCTTTGAAATTGGTGCCTGGACGGAACTTATCTTTATTGGTCATTGCTCTGAACGCCGTTTCCTGATATAAATCTTTAGCATCCTCAATACTTTTGGTCAAGTTATAGGCAAAAGAATTAAGTACTGGCGTCATCTTATCAAAGTTATTATAGAAGTCAATGGCGGTCATAATTAAACAGTTTTGGTGATTTTTATTATTTTGTTGAATCAAAGGTACATTAAAGTTAAACAAAATACCAAATTTTGTTAAACATTTCTTACATTATTCTTGGTAATATTTTTATATATAGATATTGAATTAGTGTTAAAGTGTTGAATGTCAATTGTTTGAGGCTAAAATTCAACTACAAATAAACTTTCATTTTTTTCTGAAAATAATGTAAATTGACAATAATTTTGTTTAGGCTAAACAAAAAAGCCTCTGTAAAGTAGTGATGGATAACTACCTACAGAGACTTTTTTATTTTGTCGAGACTATTAAGGAACTATTGTAAATACGTATATAGGAAGCCAGTCATAGCCTTATAAAATTCGAAGCGATTTTCTTCATTTTGAAAACCATGCCCTTCATCATACTTTACCATATAAGGTACTTCTATTCCTCTGTTTCTTAAAGATGCTACAATTTGGTCTGCTTCATCGATATTTACTCTAGGGTCATTGGCCCCTTGAACGACAAATAGTGGAACTTTAATTTTATCTACATGAAGCGCAGGAGAATTAGCGGTCATCATCTCTTTATCTTTTTCTGGGTGTCCAACCATTTCATATAAAGTTTCTAGATAAGGTTTCCAGTAAGGAGGAATAGTATTCATAAAGGTGAACAAATTGGAAACGCCTACATAATCTATGGCACAAGTGTATAAGTCAGGTGTGAAAGTAATACCAGCTAGCGTAGCATAACCTCCATAACTACCACCATAAATAGCAATCCGCTTGGGGTCAGTAATCCCTTTGTTGATTAACCACTGCACACCATCTGTAATATCGTGTTGCATATTTTGTCCCCATTGTTTAAAGCCCTTTTCCCAAAAATACCGACCATATCCTGTGCTACCTCTGAAATTGACTTGTAAAACAGCATATCCTCTATTGGTTAATAATAATACCTCTGGGTGGTAGCCCCAACCATCTCTGTGCCAAGGTCCACCATGTGGTAAAATGACCGTTGGTAAATTTTCTTCTTCTTTGCCTACAGGTTGCGCCAAATATCCATGAATCGTCAAACCATCTCTGGATTTGTATTGGATAGGTTTCATAGACGCCATGTCTTTTTCATCTATCCAAGGACCAACTTCAATAATTTTATCTAGTTGGTCTGTTTCTTTATTATAAAAATAGTAAGCCCCAAGTGATTTATCGCTATAAGTCCTAATCATATACTTTGTCTCATCCTTACTTGAACTTGCAAGTGCAACTTCGTACCCTGTTAATCGTTTTTCTAACTTTTCTTGTAAATCCTCTCGTTCTTTATCAAAGAAATGAAATTGCCTTTTCCAAGTAGTATAAGCTACACCAGTTAAGACTTTTCGTTTTTTAGAATACATCAATTGGGAAACATCGACTTCGGAATGCTCAAAAAGTGGTTCACCGACTTCTTCTTTTTTGACCATATCGTATCGAATGATTACTGTTTTATCTCGACCAACATTAGAGGATACAAAGACGATATCTTTATTGTCAAATTCGAAAAATAATGGCTGAAAGCTTACCTTAAAATTAGTTGTGAAGACTTCCTGAAAATCAGATGCTTCATCCGCCCGGTAATTGATTTTTTGATTAATACCATCTACCATTTGAATAGCTATCCGTAATTTGCCTTCATGGTCAGTCATCCACTGAGTAATTGGTTCAGCAGGGTTATTATTTGTAGCAATTTGTTGGTATTCGCCTGTTTGAATATTGACTCTATAGGGCTCAAAAAGCATTGGGTTATTTTTATTCATCCCTACGATGATGGCCTCATCTTGGTCTTTCAAATTGTCAATTAGTTCTATTTTAATTTTATCGAAAGGAGTAAGGTCTTTTGCATTTTTGCCATCTTTGTCGACTGCAAATAGCTTAAAGTTTTCATCACCTCCACTATCTTTTACATAGACGATTCGATTATTGCCCTTCCAGAAGTATCCACCAATATTTCTATCGGTTTCGTGCGTAATTTGTGTAGCAGTAGTTTCTCCAATTTTTTGAATAAAAATATTCATTCGCCTTTCAAAAGGAGCTAAAAATGAAAAGTAGCTACCATCTGGAGAAAGTTGATAACCTGTTTTTTCTGGATTTTTAAAAAAGTCTTCAACAGAATATTTATAAGTTCCTTTATCGGCGTCAATTAAAGCTTGTAGTGCTTCTTGGGAACTAGGCAAACTCGTATTGCCAGGTAGGGTAGTGGTAGTCGGTTGATTCATTTATTCCGGTTATTTTATGTAGAATAGAGCATAAACTAATGGCTCAACGAGGTGGTCTCTATTCTGATTAATTATATATTTCTAAATTCCTCCAATCACTTCCAAGACCATTGCTTTTTTTCGAGAAGAGACGGGTACTTCTGCTCCGTCTATCATTTTTAAATAACCACCGTCAATTTTTAAAAAAGCTTTGACGTGTTTGGGATTGACTAAATGAGGTTGGTGGACACGGAGGAAATTTTGTTCGGCTAATAACGTATCAAATTCTTTTAATGTTTTTGTCACTAATAATTTTTCATTACCTAGAAAGAAAAACTGCGTATAATTTCCATTTGATTCGCACCGAATAATATCAGTTATTTCAGCAATATGGATTTTTTCTTGGGTATGCAAAGCTAACCTTTTTGGTGCTGCTTTTTCTTGCATAGTTGTTTTTAAAAGGTCAAAACTTTCGGTCGCTGTATTCGGAGAGTTTGCCTAGCTTGTGGGACGTCATCAATAATTATAGCTGTCATTTTATTTTTTTTCAGATAAGGTTTTCTTTTTGCGGATAAAGATAGGGTTTAATCTTAAACAAAGTCGGGTGGTTTTATTCCTTATTAATGGTTTTCTCATAAAATTTCTAAGCTAGACGTTCCTAACAATTTTAATAAAAAAGAAATAGTTTTACACTAGATTTTATTCGAAAGGTTTTCTTAAAGCCAACTGTGGACCGAATAAAGTCTACTTTGTATTTAACATTTGAAAAGAATAGCCATTGAAGAATATCGCCATTTTTGCATCTGGAACGGGAAGTAATGCTAGAAAAATAGTAGAGCATTTTAGAAAAAATGAGACCATTAAAGTAGCACTTATTATCTCGAATAAAGCTACAGCTAAAGTATTGGATATGGCAAAGGATAATAATATTACAACCTTAATTATAAATCGAACAGATTTTTATAAATCGACGTCTTTATTAGAAGATTTGAAAAAACGCCAAATTGATTTTATCGCCTTAGCTGGCTTTTTATGGCTCATTCCTGCTTACTTAGTCAAAGCGTTTCCTAATAAAATGATAAATATTCATCCAGCTTTGTTGCCAAAATATGGTGGCAAAGGTATGTACGGACACCATGTACATGAAGCAGTTTTCAAAAACAAAGAATCAGAATCAGGGATTACCTTACATTATGTCAATGAGCATTATGATGAAGGACATATTATTTTTCAAGCTGCTTGTCCCATAGCAAGTACAGATACGCCGATAGACATTGCTCGGAATGTATTGGCCTTAGAACATTATTATTTTCCTAGAATACTAATGTCATTATTGAATAACGAATAGCTGATAAATCTATTTCTTCCCACGACAAAGGCTATTTTTAGACGAAATCGTCTTTCTCCACTTTGTTTTCTTACGCTCCTTTAGTTTGGTTTGATATTTGTTGTCTCATTATAAAAGTTTCTAATATACTAATTCCTGATAGGATTAGTTATTAGAAGTATGAACTACACCTAAATTAGTTCTAAGAGACATATCGGATTACAGTCCAATTGTCTAGGAGCAAAAAAAACAAATAATGATGACCCGAATATTCCCTCTATTCCTATTAACGCTATTTGCGCTCTCTCCGCTTTCAGCACAAGAGGAGTTGAATTGGAAAAAACATAAAAAACTAGCAGACAAGCTATTTGAAGCGAACCAATACGTTGATGCTGCGACACACTTTGAAGAAGCATGGCAACAACAACCGAAAGAAGAAGAACTTATTTATAAAGCAGGGGAATGCTATTATCTTATCAAGGAATTCAAAAAAGCCATCCACGCCTTACAACATGTCAAAGACGAAAATAAACGGTTTCCATTAGTGGGTTTAAAATATGCTCGTGCATTAAAGCAAGATGGGCAATATGAAGCAGCGAAAGATGCTTTCATTTATTTTATTAATGCTTATCAGGGAAGTGATAAAGGAGTCGTTTCTAATATTGTGGCAAAGGAGGTAAAAGGATGCGATTTGGGAATAGATTTAGCGAAGCGTACACAAGCGGCAACCATTCAAGTTCGACACCTAACAGAGAATATTAACTCTCCTGCCATAGAGTTTGCACCGATACCTTATTCAGATGATTTATTGTATTATTCGTCCACGATGAAGGGGAATCAATCTTATTTATTTCGTTCTCAGCGAAAAAGTGGGGAATGGAAAAAGGCAGTTGTAGCAGAAGGTTTACCTGATTTTCCAAATAAACATTTTGCGAATGGGTCATTTGCACCAGATGCTAAACGATTTTATTTTACCCTTTGTGATAATGGAGAGGGGCTTAATTCTAAGTGCGAAATTTATGCGTTAAAGAGAGAAAAATCAAAATGGTCCGCACCTATTCGATTAAGAGACTATATAAATATTGAAAATGCTACCACCACAACTCAGCCTTGGGTAGTGCATCAAAATGGACAAGAGATTCTATACTTCGCCTCAGATAGGGAAGGAGGATATGGGGAAATGGATATCTGGTATACGACTAGGGCGATAAATAGTGACGATATGGATTTTACTTATCCAATAAATGCAGGTGAGGTCATCAATACAATAGGCGATGAAATTACCCCTTTTTATGATTTGAAAACGAATACCCTTTATTTTAGTTCTAATGGAAAAGTTACCTTGGGCGGTTGGGATGTCTTTCAGGCAAAAGGAGCTTTTGACGAATGGGAACCAACCCAAAATTTAGGTACACCTATAAATACTTCGGCAGATGAATTTTATTATGTTTTAAAGCCTTCTGGAAAAGGTGGATTTTTTGTTTCCAATCGATTATATGGAGCAGAGAAAATTTCAACTCAGCATGAAGATATTTTTGAATTTGGCGCTCAAATAAAAGCCCGTTCGTTAAATGCATTGGGACAAGTCATGGACGGAGAAACGATGTTACCAATTAGCGATGTGCGGATTTCCTTGTATGAATTAGTTGGAACTAATGCTAAATTATTATCTTCTAAAAAGATTGCTCAAAGTAATTATCGGTTTCAAATTTTGCCGAATAAAAAATTAAGACTAGTAGCAGAGAAAGTAGGTTATCTGAAAAATACCTATGATTTTGATTCCTTTAATTCTGACAGTACTGTTGATTATACGCACATCTTTTCTTTGAATAAAAGAACAACAGGAGCAATTTTAGAAAGTACACCAAGTGAGCAAACGGCTGATTATACGGCTTCAGTAGGAAATAAGGAGGATATTATTTCCACCTCAAAGCCTACTAGTTCAAATAGCTCTCCTGTTAGAAGAAACACGCGAAGCACAGCTAGTGTCAGTGTTAGTGTTGGCGGGAATTCAAAATCAACGGTCTCCAAAAAAGCGGCAACGTATAAAGTTCAAGTAGTGGCAGTGAATGTTCATGACATTAATCATCCTAGATATCGATATGTAAAAAGTATTGGTAAAATAGAAACGGAAGAAATTGCGAATAGAGGCGTTACTAGAGTTTTAATCACGGACTTGGAGGATATACAAGCCGCAGAAAAAATAAAAAAGCAAGTAGTCAAATATGGTTTTGTTGATGCCTTCGTAGTGAAGTATGAAAATGGACGACGAATAGGACGAGTAAGATAAGATTTGTTTATAAGAATATATAGATAAGGAAGCTTCTAGAATTTCATAATTCTAGAAGCTTTTTTATTTTCAAAGTTCCTAAGGAAATATTTTTTGTCACAAAAGATAATGAAAAATAAAATAAATTATTAAAAAGCACTCTATTAACTGATATATTGATTTTTAATTTAATTTTTTATTTTAAAAATCAATTAAATACAAATAAAAATAATAAAGTATGTAAATAAAATATTTAAGATAGTTATTTAAAAGCTGTCACAGTATTTTACATTGAAAGCTTGTAACCTATTTCTTTTAATTGAAATGTACTTTATATTTGTCTTGTGACACAGAGAACACTCTTCTTTTTAAACTCCTCTTTCTCTAATCCCCGTTTATTACTTTGTTACTTTCTTTTTAGAAATTATTAGCGGTAAAATACTAGTTCCATCATTTGGATGGACTTATTATTTAAGGCAAAATAAATTAATAAAGTGGTCATTTTGAGGAAATATTTTTTTCCTAGACAAGGCATGAACCCGTACGGGTGAACCGCAAAGCGGATGGAAAGCCTACAGACATAGCACCGCTATGGCGAGCCTGCC
>CALLVC010000012.1 GCA_938010785.1 uncultured Saprospiraceae bacterium | reverse complement strand
AATCGGAATTACCGCCCTTCGCTGCTTCGCAGCTCGGGCGGAGGAGGGAGCTTGAGGGTGAACCGACTTTTTTTCGAGCTTTAGGCTCGAAAAAAAGTCGGTTCACCCTCAAAACTCCCTCGGTTTTCGCCGCTGCGCGGCGAAAACTGCAAATTAATTTTAGTAGGGTAGAGTATAAAATGAAAATTCACTTATGACTTATCTCTAAATCATAGTACTTTACCTTAGCAAAACTATCTGGTGATTTTGATTGAAGATAATTACCTGCTTTAAAATAATTTTTAAAAACACCCCATTTTTGCATATGGATATTTTCATAAACAACTGATTCATCGTCGTTTAATATAACTTCTAATTTACCTTCGGAGGCAATCACCTCTAAAGTAAATTTATCATTCCCTACATTAGTTTTAAAATTATGTCCCTTATCATCTGTCCAAGCACTCGTCTTTAATATTTCTGTTTCGGAGACGTTTTCGTCTTTTAATTTTTTAGTTTTCACCCGGATTCGACCGTCCTTGTCCCAATAAATTTTTAAAACAGGTGGCGCATTATTATCATCTTCTCCTATCAAATCTCTTTGTTCATTGGTTAGTCTACCATGTATTTGCATCACGATAACCTTGTGTGCTTTATCATTTTTATCTCTTGAAATTTCGGAAACTGCCAAAGTGCCTTTCATTCGACCACCTTGTGCAAAAGTCCAATTGATATTATTCTTTCCAGGCACCATTTGCTCTCTTAATTCTGTTCGAGAGTATTTAGAATTTCTAGTTGAAGCATTAGGATAAGTATAAAAGACTATAGAGCCGTCGGTAGAGTCATTGTACATGAATTTTTTCAAGGCTTCTATATTCGCATAATCTAAAATCTCAGGTGGTTTTATTTCTGATGGGTTACCTATAGGTAGGGTTACTTTCCAGTTATTTAAATCAATCTTTGGTAAAAAGTAATCAACTCCTTCTACTAATTTGGCTTCTTTAGTCTCGGTTTCTTTAGTCGTCGTCGTAACAAGGTTACGATTTGCCCCTCCACAGCCAATAAGTGTTAATGCAAAAATTAAAAAGGAATAAAAACCCAACTTTCTAACTAAGTAGTGACGGTGGCTTTTAATTTTAAACAAGTGTTTAACCATTAAAAAATACATAAGGGAGTTGAAAAAATCACAAGATGGCTAAAAAATAGCCACCTTGCGAATTTTATTTATCTAAGAAATGCTAATAAATTAAAGTGTTGTAATTGAAATATCGTCTAATCTACACTCTGCACCTTCATTGGTAAAAAGGATAGATAACGTTGAATTTCCTCCAGAATTGAATTCTAGAGACTCCATAATATAAGCATTTGCGTCTGTCTGGTCATTTACAGTTACAGAAGTAATCGTAGCCGCAGCTGCTTGTGACAAATCAGTCAAAGAAGCAGCAGTACCATCTAAAATAGAGAAAGTTAAACTTCCTGCAGGATCCGTTTTCATTGTATAGAAAAAGGTAACTCTGTAATTAGTATTAGGCTCTACTTGTAGTTCTTGCATACCAACTCGATCACCAGCAGAAGGTAATTTGGCTGCTTGAGACCCACTATTTGTTGGGCCTGAAGTAATCTGGATAACTCCTCCTAAACTATTTCTCCAAGAGTCCCGACCATCACCTGTACCATCAGATAAAGTGTTATCTTCAAATCCTCCTTCACTGACCATCGGTATGAAACCTTGTGCAAGGTCTAATGACATATCGTCTATTCTACACTCTACTCCTTCATTTGAGAAGAAAACGGCTATCTCGGTATTATTGCCTGAATTAAAGTTGATAGTTTCCGTAATATACGCATTGGCATCCGTTTGATCATTGACCATACTAGTAGCAATCGTAGCCGCAGGAACTTCAGATATATCGTTCAAGGTAGTACCATTTAAAATAGAAACCGTTAGACTTCCTTCCGGACTCGTTTTCATCGTGTAATTATAAGTAAGCGTGTATGCCGTATTAGGTAACACAGAAACTAATTGATAACCGATACGATCACCAGCAGAAGGTAACTTAGCCGCTTGAGAACCACTTACTACTGGACCAGATGTAATCTGGATAACTCCTCCTAATGCACTATTTCTCCAAGAATCACGGCCGTCGCCTGTACCGTCCGCTAAAGTATTATCTTCAAATCCACCTTCAGCAAGCATTGATGCTTCAACAGCTTCTATTGAGAAATCATCTATTCTAGTTTCTACTCCTTCATTTGAGAAGAAGATAGCTACTTCTGATCTACCTCCTGAGTTGAAAGTTACCGTTTCCGTTACATAAGCATTAGCATCTGTCTGATCACTTACGGTAGTAGAAGCAATTGTAGCTCCTGGTACTTGAGATATATCAGTTAAAGTAGAACCATCTAAAATGGAAACAGTTAAACTACCTTCAGGACTCGTTTTCATCGTGTAGTTAAACGTCACATTATATATCGTGTTAGGCTCGACTCCAATTCGTTGGTAACCAATACGAGAACCGTCACTAGGTAACTTAGCTGCTTGAGAGCCAGTTACTGTTGGTCCTGAGGTAATCTGAATAACCCCTCCTAATGCACTATTCCTCCAACAATCACGACCATCTAATCCAGAACCACAAGCTGCAGCCGAAGGATCATTATCTTCAAAACTAGCTTCGCTAATAGTTGCGATAAATCCTTGTGAAATGGTTACATCAAATTGTTTAGAATCTTGAAGACCAGTTATACTTGTAGAAGTTAAGGTTACGGTATAAATACCATCTTCACGGTAAGTGTGTGAAGCGCTCATTCCTGTAAATTGGAAACCATCACCAAATTCCCACAATAATTCTACTGCCCCCACAGAAGCATCTGCAAAATGAACCGTTCGGTAATCCTCTGGATCTACTTCCCAAGTACAATCAACCGTAACTGGTGCTTGGATATCAATTGGCTTTTCTAAAGTACCAGTCAAACCACTTTCACCTGTAACCGTAAGCGTAACAGTATAATTATCAGGAGTCGCATAAACATGGGTAGGAGATTCCTCTTCAGAAGTATTTCCATCACCAAAATCCCATAAGTAGCTTACACCGTCTTTAGAAGTATTAGTAAACGTATACTCTAAAAAGTTCTCATCACTTTGACTAACATCAAATCCAGCCGAAGGAGGTACAGCACCTGCAGCTCCAATTTCAATCGTAAAATCATCTAATCTAGCTTCAACCGGACCATTAAAGAAATAAATTCCAACCTTATCATTAGCTCCAGTAGCAAAAGATAACTTCTGCTCTATGTATTCTGCTGGGTCATCTGTGTTATTTACTGTAACGGAAGCAATCGTTCCTGCCGCAGCTTCTTCTCTAGTCGTAATAGGGCCAAACTCTGTTACCCCTACTATAGCTACAGTGATAAAAGGATCTGAAGAACCTTGTACCATAGTATACCAGAATGTTAGGTCATAATTAGATTCAGCCTCTACCACAATTTCTTGATAACCTACACGAGACATATCATCAGGTAACTTGGCACCTTGCGAGCCAAAAGTTACTGGACTACCCGTAATCTGAATTACACCGCCAATACTTGTTCTCCAAGAATCCCGTCCGTCACCAGAACCATCAGGTAAGGTATTATCTTCAAAACCTGGTTCCAAAATAATTGGTTGGAACGGTCCTTCAACAACCACAACCTGTATAGTGATTGTACTTGACTCTCCTCTTCCATCCTTAGAAGTTAAGGTTACTGGATAAGTACCTTCTCCTCCTTCAAATGTAAAGACAGGATCTTGTTCAGTAGAGGTAGCACCACCACCAAAATCCCATTCGAAAGTAGTAGATTCAAATGAAAGGTTATTGAATTTAATCGTTTTAAAATCCTCTGCACTAGAAGCGTAAGAAAAGTTAGCAACAGGTAAATTCGTATCAGGTCGTGAATTTGAATCTGGTAATTCAAAATCAAAAGCATCATGACAACTATTAAGCGCTAAAGCTAAGACAGCCAAGCTAAAAAACATTATAGTTGTTCTTTTAATAAAATTAAATTTATTTTTCATTTTATATATTTTGTTGATTCATTGACAATTTTTGCGATAAAAATATTCGAAGCTAAAGCAGCTAACTTGAGCAGCAATGATTTAGACAAAGATCATTTGTCAAGCTAGAAACTTGCGCTACGTTTTTCAATGCGTCAAAGAACAATTAATTTTAATATCCTGGATTCTGGGTTAATAACCCGCCACTTAAATTAATTTCTCTAGCAGGAATAGGCAATAATAATTGTCTAGCATTATAACTAGAGTATCCCATTTCAGCAGCATGAGCACCTAATACAGCATCCGCAACGCCAAATCTTAATAAGTCATAGAAACGTTGGTTTTCAAATGCTAATTCTACCCGTCTTTCTCTAAGTAAGGATGTCTGAGAAACAGAGGTAGCAGCTTCTACACCTGCTCTTGCTCTAACCGCATTGAAAGAACCTACAGCAGTACCATCAGAAGTTTCTGCACGACCTGCTAAAATAGCCTCTGCATGCATTAATAATACATCTGCATAACGTAAAATAATCACATCATTACCAGCATCCCGAGGACTTGGCCCATAGGTAGGTGGAATAGCAGTAATATCAGACCCTTCAGGTAAAAACTTTGTTACTTCTAAAAATCTACCAGCATTCCAGTAAGAAACTTCTGTTCTATTTCCACCGATTGCTTGAAAATCTGCTACCAAATTATCATTGACAATATTGTGACCATCTTCTCTACCTTGACGAATAGTCGCAGTAAATTCAGAGGAGAAGCTCTGACTTTCTTGTGAATTTCCTAATTCATATTGAATAGCAAAAATAATTTCATCATTCAATTCATTATAAAATACATCGTGAAAGTTAGATTCTAAAGAAAATTCACCACTACTAATAATGCTTTGACACAGTGCAGCAGCTTCTGTATAATTAGGTTCTGGTTGTGACAAATAAACCTTTGCCAAAAGACCTTGAGCAGCTGCTTTCGATGCTCTTGACTTAGGACCATTACTTAAATTAGCCACACCATCTTGCAAATCTGCAACGATTTGGCTGTAAATCGTTGCAGTAGCCGCTCTAGTAAACAATAAATCCGTCTGGTCAGGAGTAACTACGGTAGTTACCAAAGGCACATCTCCAAACAATCGAACTAATTTAAAATAAGCAAAAGCTCTTAAAAACTTAGCTTCAGCTGTATATGCAGCTTGATTTCCTGCATCTGCAACATCAATAAAGTTCAAGACATTATTTGCTCTAAAAATAACTTCGTACATAGACTGATACATATCTTCTGATTGGATATTATCAGGATTCACTCTATATCGGTGAAAATCAGCTTTTGTACCTTCAATTGTTGCTGTTCTCGTATTATCTGTACGCATTTCAGACAACATATATTCAAATTGTATCCCACGATTAGCTCTAGTAATATTGGTCTGTGTATTTTCATTGACCCCTTGAATCGCATCATAGATACCTGTAATCCCAGCCAAAACATCATCATCAGATGCAAAGAATGCATCTACAACGATAGCAGAATCTGGCAATGGGTTTAAAAACTCCTCTGTATCACAGGAATGGAATATAATTCCCATTACTGCAAGTACTATATATTTAATATTTTTCATTAATGATAATTTTGATAATTAAAAATGATTTTTTTGACAGATCCATTTTTTGAACTAAAAGCTCAATTGATTTGTCTAGAAATGTTAAAAATTAACATTCAATCCAAATGATACAGTACTAAATATAGGTGTACCTGCTCTTTGAGATCCATAAGCTCTAGGGCTATTATTCGTATCAATATATTCAGGATTGAAACCATTATACTCATCAGATGTTTGATAAATCAAATTCTGACCAGATGCGTAAATTCTGACTGACCCAATACCTAATCGGTCTAATTGACTAGGAGATAAAGTATATCCAATGTTTATATTTCGCAATGAAAAATAACTTGCATTTTGAACAATTTCGTCTGTGTGTATTCTTGGCTGAAGGAAAGAAGGGTGAGATATAATTCCGTCTTCTACTACTTGATTCACATCAGAAGTACTACCTTGCCAGTGTGTACCAAAATATTGATCTCCAACATTTTTGATTTCAGCACCTAGACTTCCTTGAAGCATAATAGATAAATCAAAACTACCAACAATAAATTCATTGGTGAAACTCCATACCAAGTCTGCGTAAGGGTCTCCAAGAATCGTCTTATCATCATTTGTAATTAAACCATCACCATTTAAATCTTTAACAATTACATCTTCTGAGATACCATTAATTGGAATATAAGGTGAGTCATAATATTGTGTAGCAATTTCTTCATCTTTAACAAAACCATAGAAAGAAGAAATAGGGTGACCAACTGAGTTTATCCATTGAGAGTTTCTACCGAAACCATCCTCTAATAATGCGCCATCAGATTCTCCAAAACTTAATAACTCATTTTTGTTAGTTGATGCTATGATAACAGAGTTCCACTTAAAGTTACTGTTAGTAACGTTTCTAGTTCTCAATTCAAGCTCGAATCCACTGTTCTCTACTTCTCCTAAATTCACAATACCTGCGTCAAATCCTGTAACATAAGAAACAGGGTTTTCTAATAATAATTGGTCACTAGTTCTTACATAATAATCTAACGAACCTGTTATTCGGTTATCCAAAAATCCGAAATCAATACCAGGATTGAATTCTTTTGAAGCTTCCCATTGTAATAAAGTATTTGCAATATTCAACGGAGATACACCAGAAGCAATACCACCATTATTAATCGCATTAGTATTACTCAATAATGCCAAATATGGGTAGGTATTTTCAATTGTGCTACCTACATTGAAATTCTCATTACCAGTCAATCCATAACTAACTCTAAATTTCAATCTACTTATTCCACTACCGCTCAAAGCATCTTCATTATGCGCATTCCAACCTACAGAAACGGCAGGGAAATTACCCCATTTTTGTTCTCTACCAAAAACAGAACTACCATCTCGTCTAAAAGAAGCATTAATTAAATACTTATTGTCAAAAGCATAATTAATTCTAGCAAAGTAACCAATCTTATTTTGTTCAGCATTGATTTCTTCACCTAATGTAATTAGCGTTGCACCTTGTAAATTTTTCAATAAATCATTAGCGTATCCAGCACCATTAATTACACTATTTTGAGCAGTTCTTTTTTGGAAAGTTGCCCCTACAAGTGCATTAATCTCGTGGTTATCAATTCCTGTGTTATAAGCTAAAGTATTATCTGAAATAATTCTATTTCTAGCTCTGTTTTGTAATTGGTAAGAAGCTCTACTCGCACTTGCATGGTGCAAAGTACCGTTATATCTAGTTCTTTTACGGTTTTCTACTGTAACACCAAGTGCTGATTTAGCAGTAAGTCCATCAGCCAATTCATAGCTTAAATAAGTAGAACCCAATAAAGCTGTTTTATTCTCATAATGTTCTCTTTCAACATATTGAGCAAAAGGATTCATATCTCCAGAAGTACGTGGTCTACTAGCACCAAAATCATCATTAGGATCTATATCTATATTTCTTAAATGATTCTCTAAGAAATAATCTCCAGCTTGAACATCTGGATAAGCATCTCTATTAATGTATGAAAGCGTTTCTTCCGTATGGTAAATAGGCAACCATGGAGATTGTCTAATAGGGTTATGGATAGAGGTTGGTAAAGCTCTTCGTCTTGAGAAAGACGGCGTCGCACTCATTCCAAATTTCAATCTATCCGTCACTTTAGTATCCATCTTTAATTTTACTGAATAGAACTTGTAGTCATCTGTGATAACAACGCCTTCATCATGTAAATATCTTAAAGAAGTACTGAATTTTGTTTTTTCGCTTCCTCCTCTTGCTGAGAAAGAGTGACTCTGAATATTTCCACCATCAAAAAACACATCTTGCCAATCTCTGTCAATCCCCGTTAAGGCAACTAATTCTTGTGCATACAAGGTATTATTGGTAAGTGTACCGCTTTCAGCTAATTCAAACTCCGCCCAATCAGCAACACTCTTTCGGTAACCATCACTGCCAAATGCTTCTTTTCTACCTATGAAAGTTTCATAACTAAATTTAGTTTTACCAGCTTCCCCATCTTTTGTCGTAATCAAGATTACACCATTAGAACCTTCACTACCATAAATAGCAGCAGAAGCAGCATCTTTTAAAACTTCAAATGAAGCGATGTCATTCATATTCATATTACCTAAGAAATCAGAATCTACTACAAGTCCATCAACAACAACTGCAGGTCCAGAAGCCGCATTTACAGAACCAAAACCTCTGACAGTAATAGTAGGAGCAGCACCCGCTTCTGCAGAAGTTGCTTGAATATTAACACCAGATACTTGACCAACTAGCGCGTCATCAATTCTAGCGACTGCCATTTGGTCTAATTTTTCGTTGGTAACCTTAGATACAGAACCTGTAAGGTGAGATTTTTTCTGGGTTCCATAGCCGATAACAACTACCTCATCCAATTGAGAAATATCTTCACTCAAACGTAAATTAAAAACTGTTTGGTTAGCAACAGCTACTTCTAAATCTTTATAACCGGTATAACTTAAAACCAAAGTCTCCCCTTCATTTGCTTCGATGGAGAAATTCCCGTCAAAGTCTGTGATTGTACCTCTTGAGGTTCCTTTAATAAGGATATTTACTCCAATTAAGGGTTCTCCAGAATTAGCATCAGAAACATTACCTGTAATAGTAGCATCAATTTTTTCATTTGAAAAATTGTTGCGCTCAAAATTTGTGTCTCCTCTAGAGAAAACAGGAAGAAAAAGGACTAAAAAGGAAAGCAAACTAACAAGTTTGATGCCTTTCCAATTTTTTGTTAAATTGTCCACCATAATTCAATGATTTAAAGTTGTTTTATAAAATAGCTCCAATTCTAGTGAGCTGCATTAAGCAAATAATTCTTGAGTGCCAGCATAGAAAAGCCAGCTTAAAGTTGGTCAAATCTTTAATTAGGTCATTTTAAGTATACAATGCCCCTTTTTTTGTTAAGCTGTTTGTTAATGCTGAAATTCAAGAGTACTTAGAAGGGTTAGTAATTAATTTTGCTAACGCTTCCGTATTTATCTTGATAGAGATGAAGAAAAGGGGATAATGTTTTTTGTTTGTCCTACCCTAGTGCTAATCTCTACGTTCTTTCAAAGTTTTGCTATAATCCGTTACATCTTGTAAATGTTCTTCCATTGCCTTGGCAGCTAATTCAGGTTTTTGATTCACAATAAACTCTAAAATCACTTTGTGTTCTTCCAAGGAGCGATAAAATCTGCCATCTTTACAAACATCTAGTTTAGTAAAATTCTTAACTATGTCAGGTGTAATAATTAGCATCAAAGACTTTAAAACGGTATTTCTTCCTGCTTCCGCTATGGTTAAATGAAATAATAAGTCTTCCTCTACTGCTGGTAAGCCATTCTTTACTTTTGCCTCATAAGCATCTAAGGCATTTTTCATATTAATAATGTCTTCTGTTGTTCGACGTAAAGCAGCTGTTCTAGCTGCTTGCGTTTCCAATAAGACCCTTGTTTCTACTAAATCACTAAATTCACTTTCCTCTAGCTTTAAGACATCAGTGATTAAACCCTCCAATGCTGTTATCCCTATTCCTTCTACGATAGTTCCACTCTGAGGAAGGGTTTTTAAGATGCCATAAAATTCTAATTTGGCAATAGCATCTCTTACATGTGTACGTCCAACACCAAGCTTTTCTGCTAATTTTCTTTCAGAAGGTAGGCGGTCTCCTGGTTTTAATTGTCCAGAGGAGATTAAACCCCTTATCTGCCCTATTATCTTATCTACAGGGGTTTCTACTGCTATTTCCTGAAAGTTTTTCAACATATTATACTTATTTTCAAGGTCAATTTTTAAAAAAAATTGGTTGACCATAAAATTGAACGACCAATTAAATTGAAATCAAAGGTAAAAATAAAAATTGGTTGACCAAATTATTTCTTATGTTTTTTTATATATGATAACAATCCTTATAATTCATACTATCCTTTTTTAAAAAAATCCAACGGTGATGATTGCCTCAGATGCCATGCCTATTATTTCTAGAGATAGAAAGGTTACGCCAAGAGGCATTGGTACATTTTCAAAAGTATTAGCTAAATATGTTCGTGAAGAACAATTAATGACGCTCTCAGAAGCTATTGCTAAAATGTCTTATTTACCTGCTAAACGCTTGGAAGGCATTGCTCCCATTTTTGCAAAAAAAGGAAGAATCGAAGTTGGCGCCCACGCAGACTTGACCATTTTTAATGCTGCAACAATTCAAAATCATGGGACTTATGAAAATCCTTATCAGGAATCTACTGGGGTTGAATATATTTTTATCGGAGGGAAACAGGTGATTGCTAATGGCGAGGTTTTAGAGGGTATTTTTGTTGGTGAGCATTTGTCTTTACCTTCTGTTAAGTAGTTTTTTTAACACATAGTCATAGCGTATTTACACATAGAAAACATAGTTTTATTTCTGGATTTAACTAGACATTTCAAATGCTAACACTCAATATCTAGCACAGCAAACTATGAGCACTATGTGTTTGTTTTCACTATGTGGCTATGTGTAAAAAATATTTAATGTGAATCCCGTGTCACCTCACTTCCAGAATTCCCTTTCAAAAATTTCAAATCTCCACCTAAGTGAGCTTCTTCGACATCTCGAATATACATCTGTACATAGCCTCGATGATAACCTAAATCCTCTGGTTGCCAGTTTTTTCTACGCTTCGCCAATTCTTTTTCTGATACCATTAAATTTAAAGAGCGGTTCGGTACATCTACTTCTATCATATCCCCATTTTCCACCAAAGCTAAATTCCCCCCTGCCGCAGATTCGGGAGAGACATGTAGAAAGACGGTTCCAAAAGCAGTTCCACTCATTCGACCATCAGAAATTCGCACCATATCAGTAACGCCTTGAGCTAACAATTTTTTAGGCACTGCCATATTCCCTACCTCAGGCATTCCAGGGTAGCCTTTTAAACCAACATTTTTTAGTACTAAAACATCTGATGGGTTAGCCTCCAAATTAGGGTCATTGATACGAGCGTGATAGTCTTCAATATTCTCAAAAACTAAAGCTTTTCCTTTGTGAACCATTAACTCCGCAGTAGCAGCTGATGGTTTGATAATGGCCCCATTTTGACAAAGGTTGCCGTAAACGACGGCTATGCCTGATGCTTCTTGGAATGGTTTTGCTCTAGTTGCTATAATTTCTGCATTGTAACACTCCGCATCTTTACAATTTTCGCTGATGGATTTTCCATTAACGGTTAAGGCATCACTATTCAACACTTTATCCAATTCTTTTATGACCACAGGTAAACCACCCGCATAATAAAAGTCTTCCATAAAAAATTTACCCGAAGGTTGGAGATTGGCAAGCAATGGAATTTGACTACCTAATTTATCAAAATCATCCAAATTTAAGTCTACGCCAATTCGACCCGCAATAGCTAATAAATGCACGACAAAATTTGTAGAACCACCAATCGCTGCATTGAGCATAATGGCATTTTCAAAGGCTTCTCTCGTCAATATTTTATCAATGGTCATATCTTCTCGAACCATATCTACGATACGCCTTCCACTTAACTGGGCAATCACCTTTCGCCGAGAATCCGCTGCTGGTATGGCCGCATTTTCTGGTAAACAAAGTCCCAAAGACTCTACCATGCAAGCCATCGTTGAAGCTGTGCCCATGACTGCACAATGCCCTCTACTCCGTGCCATACACCCCTCAGCTAATCGAAATTCTACATCACTTAACTCCCCCTTTCGATTGGCTTCACTCCATCGCCAAACATCGCTTGTCGCTACATCTTTCCCTCTAAATTTACCCGTCAACATAGGTCCGCCAGAAACCACAATTGTAGGCAAACCCACACTTGCTGCCCCCATAACGGTCGCAGGAGTTGTTTTATCACAACCACATAGCAACACGACTCCATCCAAAGGATTGGCTCGAATAGATTCTTCCGTATCCATGCTCATCAAATTTCGATAGAGCATAGCTGTTGGCTTAATCAGTGTTTCCCCCAAAGACATCACCGGAAACTCTAATGGAAATCCGCCTGCTTCTAAAATTCCTCTTTTGACAGACTCTGCTAATTCTCTAAAATGAGCATTACATGGGGTCAATTCCGACCAAGTATTACAAATCCCAATGACTGGTTTACCTTGAAATTCATCATCAGGAATACCTTGATTTTTCATCCATGCTCGATAGATGAAGCCATCTTTTCCTTTTTTGCCGAACCAATTTTGACTACGAAGTTTTTTCATATTTAATCTGATTAATAGTTACTTGGTCATTTAAAATTTCCTTCAACTAAAGCATCTATTTCTGGTATAAGGGGGCGAAAAAATGATTTTAAACGATTAAAGCTTTTTTCTGAATAAGCATATTGAACAATCAAATCTATAGCTCTTTCCTTTCTTTCGTTCTTTAAGTCAAGTTGAGCTCCAGTCGCTAATAAAATCTTAATCATTTCAAGATGCTCTGGATATGGCTCATTTCTCTTATCCTGAATCATTGCATCAATACAATAATCTATAGTTTCATAAAGTGGTAATCCATTATCAATATTTACTTCGGCACCTTTTGCTATTATATAACTTAGCATCTCAGGGTTATCACTATTAATTGCAGCAATTATTGGTTTAACATCAGCTCCATTCTTTTCATTTATATCTACTCCTTCTTCTTGAATTAATTCATATACTTTTTCAAAATTAGATTTTAATATGTAGGAGTTTAAGTCTTTCATATTGGTCAAAATTCAACAAATTAATAATACCGACACAAATAAGAAGTCGTGCCGATAGCCTTAACTTTAAATTTCACATTAGCTACTACATGAAAAGTACTTCCTGCTGGATAGGTCTGCCATTCACTTTCTCCCGGCAGTAAGGCTTCTAAAGTACCATTGACAACGGTCATTTCTTCGTTTGACCCTGTACCAAATTCATAATCGCCGTCCGCCATCACGCCAATGGTATATTTGCCACCTTCATTTTCATAGGCAACAGATTTCACTTTTCCTTCAAAATACTCGTTTGTTTTAAACATTGTTTTAGTATATTAATTTTTTATAAAAATATTTATTAGATTTTATTCGGTTCACGGTCGTCCTTAAGAAAACTCTTCGACTAAAGTCTACTGTCTACCGTTATACTAAGCTGTCATTAAAACTTTAGGTAATTTCGCCTGCCAATTAACCACTTCTTCCATTTGTCTAGCCAACTGAAACAAGGTCGCCTCATCTCCAAATTTAGTCACTATTTGTATACCAATCGGCAATCCTCCATCATTCCAATGTACAGGAACAGATGCCGCTGGTTGTCCAGAAATATTAAACAATGCGGTAATTGGAGAAAATTTACCTGCCATATCTAAAGGTGCTAAAGGATGGTCTTCGCTTTGTGGGAAAGACCCCAAATCAACGGGCGGCATTCCCAAAGTTGGACTTATCCATGCATCAATTTCTGTAAAAAACTCAAGTACACTTCTAGCAATTCTATGCATGCCTTGACGTGCCAATTCGTAATCTGCACCAGATACCTTTTGGCCTTGTTGGTACAAGGCATAAGATAATGGTTCGACTAATTCTTTTGGCGGTGGGTTCCCTGTCATTTTATGATAAAAAGCTAAAGGGCTTGCTGCACAAACTGCCCAAATCACACCAAATATCTCGCCTAACATTTTTCCTGAGAAAGGAATCTTCATTGGCATTTCTACCACCTCATGACCAAAAGAACGGGCTAATTCCACCGCTTTTAAAGTCGCATCTACACAATCTTGATGTACTGGTTTTCCACTATTCTGGGTTAAAGAATACCCTATTTTCAATTTTCCAACTGGTTGTTTTAATACTTCCGAATATGGTTGTTTTTGAGTAGGCGCATGATAAAATCCATTGGGGTCTGGTTGCCCAGTAATATCTAACACCGCCGCAGAATCTCTTACGGAATGAGTCAATACATGTTCTTCTACCAAACCACTCACTAAAGAACTCATTGGTGCTAAAGGATTTCTACCTCTTGTTGGCTTTAAGCCAAATAAACCACAACAAGATGCAGGAATTCTAATAGAGCCTCCACCATCGTTTCCATGCGCTAAAGCCACCATTCTTGCCGCTACAGCAGAAGCAGTACCCCCACTTGAGCCACCAGGTGTTTTGGAAGTATCCCATGGATTATGCGTCGTCCCAAATGCGGTAGGTTCGGTCGTTGGCAAAATGCCAAATTCGGGCATATTAGTTTTACCGATTACGATAAATCCTGCCTGTTTATAGCGTTTCACTAATTCACTATCCTGCTTGGCTATATTATCTTTAAATAAAGCAGAAGCGGTTGAAAGCGGAAACCCTTTATAAGCAGCAATTCCATCTTTTAGCATCATCGGCACTCCCGCAAAAGGGGCATCCAAAGTTGCTGTTTTGGCTAAATCTCTCGCTTGTTCAAACATGGGTGTAATGACCGCATTTAAGGTAGGATTTAGTTTTTCTGTAGCAGCAATAGATAAATCCACTAACTCTAAAGGGGTAATTTCACCTTTTTTAATTAATTCCGCTTGAGCCGTAGCATCTAACTTTAGAATATCATGCATATAAAATCAATTATGGTTAGGATAGAGATAGATTAGCAAAAAACAAATTTAATCAAATAAATAGGTTTTAAAAATTTAAAGTAATTTTCCGTTTATTACCGTGTAATAAAAGTTTGCTTAATTTTTGTATCGCTCGCTTCGCGAGCTCGACTAAGGAACGATGATTTAATAAACTTACATTCTTGCTCGTCGGCTTTGCCGACTCGCAAATGAGGTATTAGGGGAGAGAAATTTTGGATTTCCCCATGGGAAAATCCAAAAATTCTCACCCTTAAAAATCCCTCCGCCGAGCCCGTACGGGCGAGGCGTATTATAAGAAATTTATATTACACAACATTTATTTTTTCCATTCAAAAAAATCCTTCCTTTCTACTCATCAGTAGGCAGGCAACATTAAAAATTTATAATGGTAGTTTCTCTTTCTAAAAAAACAAAAATTGGGTTCATCGGTACAGGTGTAATGGGGGTGTCTATGTGTGGGCGTATGATGGCGGAAGGCTATTCCATGACCGTTTATAATCGAACAAAATCAAAAGCGCAATCGCTCATCGAAAAGGGCGCAAAGTGGGTAAATACACCAGCGGAAGTAGCCGCTCAATCTGATATTGTTTTCACGATTGTTGGTTATCCACAAGATGTAGAAGAAGTTTATTTTGGTGAAAATGGTATTTTTTCAGCCGCTCAAACTGGAAGTATTCTCGTTGATATGACTACGACTAAACCTAGTTTGGCGGAGCGTATTTACGTAGTCGCAAAAACCAAAGGCATTTCTACTATTGATGCGCCTGTCTCTGGTGGAGATGTGGGTGCTAAAACGGGTGCATTGTCCATCATGATAGGTGGCGACAAAAAAGCAGTAGATACCGTGATGCCTTTATTTAAAATCATGGGCAAGAATATGATTTATGAAGGCAAAGCTGGTGCTGGTCAGCACACCAAAATGTGTAACCAAATCACTATTGCAGGAACGATGATTGGGGTCTGTGAAAGTTTATTATACGCACATAAAGCTGGATTAGATTTGGAAGTTATGTTGCAAGCTATTAGTGGTGGTGCAGCTCGATGTTGGACTTTAGATAATTTAGCACCAAGAATTGTTCAGCGAAATTTTGACCCCGGTTTTTACGTGGAGCATTTTATTAAAGATATGGAAATTGCATTGGATGCGGCTCGGTTAATGGACTTGTCTTTGCCTGGTTTATCTTTAGTACATCAGTTATATAAAGCGGTACAAGCACAAGGCAATGGTCGATTGGGGACACAGGCTTTGACTTTGGCATTGGAGCAAATGTCGGGTATCAAAACGAAGTAGAAAACTGGTAGCACAAACTTTAGTTTGTTCTGGATACAGGTCTTCAGACCTATTTTAATCTAAAAAATAATTTGAAGTTGGCTAACCTAAAGGTCAGCGTCCCAAACAAACTGAAGTTTGTACTACCAATTCGCAACTTTAATTGATAAATTAATATCAATTCTCTTTCTCATTATCTATAATAATCATCTCTCTCCTTTCTTATTCTCTTTAGCATTGCTAACTGTCCAGACCTAGACAACTTTCTCCAATTTGAACCGATGCATCAATAACCAACCCTATTTATCGTTACTAATTAAAAATTAACCAGTCAAAAGAAAGCATACTACCCTGTAAATTAAATTTCTTTAATGAGCATTTTCGCTAGAATATATTTTTCCCTTCTATTTTTCCTTTTTGTTTTATTACTTCCTACTTCCTCCTATGGTCAAGACACCACTTTTATTCTATCCAAAATCGAGATTACTGGGAATAAAAGAACGAAGGCAAGTGTTATTCTTAGAGAATTAGCCTTTCAAGAAGGAGATACTTTATCCAGTAAAAATTTAGTAGAAACGGCACGAACCAATGAAAAATTGGTCATGAATGCGGGGCTTTTCACAGAAGTTATTATCGACTTCAAACGATTAGCTAATCAACAGCTTGCAGCGACTGTGCAAGTGCGTGAATTCTGGTATTTTTTTCCTTTAGCTATTTTCAGGCTCGCCGACCGCAACTTTAGTATTTGGTGGTCTGAACAAAATCGGTCTTTAGAAAGAGTGAATTATGGCGGTCGATTTTTCCATCATAATCTGACGGGCAGGGGCGACCGCTT
>CALLVC010000011.1 GCA_938010785.1 uncultured Saprospiraceae bacterium | reverse complement strand
GTTGGCTTAGTCCCTGGTGGTGTAAATATTTTAGAGCCTGCTTCTTTTAAAAAAGAAAATAATCCCATAATAGATTTGTAATTTTGAATGATAAAATAGTAAATAGTGAATTTTGAATTGAAACGACTGCAATAAAAAGCTTCATTCAATCTAAAAAACACCTTATTTTGGTGAAATCACCTTAACCTAAAAGTGAAAATAGAATTGTTCGTAAACAAAAACAAGCTATTTCCTATTTTTTAGACATAAAATAAGGCTGTAAATAGTAACTTGACAATGTTAAATTACCATAAATGAAATATTTGACACATAGTCATATAGTCATATAGTACAAACACAGTAGTTCATATTAGTTTGAATGCTAGAAAACTATGATTACTATGTGAAAAAACTATGTACCTATGTGTTTAAAAAAGTAGTGCATAAAAATTACTTTAATTTAACATTGTCTAGGTAAAATGAAATTTTATTTTATTTTTATAATTATGAATTTAGCGTAAAAATCCTTCATGTTTAAAATTGCTTTTTCCCCTATTTATAAATATAGTTTACCAGCAGGGCATCGCTTCCCAATGGAGAAGTATGAGTTATTACCGGAGCAGTTATTATATGAAGGCACCATTACGGAAGATAATTTTTTTCATCCTGTTCCTGTAGATGAAGCTACCATTTTATTGACACATGACGAAGATTATTGGAACCGATTAAAGCATCAACAACTGACCCGAAAAGAAATACGAGAAATAGGTTTTCCGATGTCCAAAAATTTAGTTGAGCGGGGGAGACACATAGCAGGCGGTACAATACAATGTGCGCATTATGCCAAAGAGTTTGGTGTGGCCATGAATATTGCAGGAGGCACCCATCATTCTTATACTTATAAAGGTTCTGGTTTTTGTGTCATTAATGATATTGCTATCGCCGCCAATTATTTATTAAAAGAGCGACTAGCCAAACAAATCTTAGTCATTGATTTAGATGTTCATCAAGGAGATGGAACCGCTCAAATTTTTCAACAAGAAAGTCGGGTTTTTACTTTCAGTATGCACGGGGCAAAAAATTTTCCTTCCCGAAAGCAACAATCAGATTTAGATATAGGCTTACCAGATAAAACAGAAGATGCTTTTTATTTAAAAACACTTAACGCAACTTTACCTGAACTACTAGCGGAGGTCGCACCAGATTTTATTTTTTATTTATCAGGGGTAGACATCATCGCTTCCGATAAATTAGGGCGATTAAGTTGCAGTATCCAAGGCTGTAAAGAGCGAGATAGAATAGTTTTACAAGCATGTAAAGACCATAATATTCCAGTGGCAGCAAGTATGGGTGGTGGCTATTCTGAAAAATTAGCGCATATTATAGAAGCGCATGCTAATACTTATCGGGTAGCACAAGAAATATATTTTTAAAAAAGCTGTCAGTTCACAGTTTATGCCAAAACAGCTAAAAACCAATAGCATATAATCCATTCGTTTTCAAAAATTTAAACCTTGAAATTGTAAGTACCCAAACACCTTATACTGTTGTCAACACTTTGAAATTTTACATTTGCAATTTAAAATTTTACATTTCACTTCCCTATCTTCACGGGATGATAAAAAGACTTCCAATTGGCACATTAATTAATATGGCTACTATTATTGTCGGTAGCTTCATTGGCTTGGCATTACAACAGACTTTTCCACCAAATATTAAAACCATCATCTTTCAAGCAATAGGGCTTGCTACTTTATTAATAGGCATTCAGATGAGTTTAAAATTATCGGATGGCTATTTATTAATCCTCATCTTTAGTATGGTCATTGGTGGTATAATTGGAGAACTCCTTCATTTAGATATACAATTACAAAATCTTGGGGCTTGGTTAAAAGCCACCCTCAATATTGGAGATGAACAATTTACAGAAGGTTTAATTACCGCATCGCTGCTTTACTGTGTTGGGTCTATGGTAATTGTCGGGGCAATAGAAGAAGGCATTTCAGGCAATCGAGAATTATTGATGGTCAAATCAACTTTAGATGGCGTTAGTTCCATTGCATTTGCCGCTTCTTATGGTATTGGTGTTTTATTTTCCATTTTCCCAATGTTATTAATACAGGGAGGCATGACCATATTAGCTAGCCAAGCGAAATCATTTTTCACCCAAACAATCATTGCTCAACTAACCGCAGTTGGCGGTTTATTAATTTTAGGAATAGGCTTTAAATTATTAAATTTAGGAGATATCAATATTGAAAATTTGCTACCTAGTTTGATAGTAATTGTATTCTTTACCTGGATTTATGACAAATGGAAAGGCTAGAATGCTTACCTTTGTAAAGCCCCTAACCTTACACAGGATTACTATTTAAAAATTATAATAATACAAACATGTTTACAATAAATATTTATGTAAAACTAGCCTTAATTGCAGTAACTTTACTTGGAGGGATTGGCTTAATTATAGCATATGGTTTTTGGTATGGTTTCCCCTTTTTATTAGTAGGGCTTGGCTTATTAGCAAGTTATATTTTGCTAGGTACCGTACAATCCGCTGCCCAACTAATGCAGGAATCTCGATTTGAAGAAGCAGAAGAAAGATTGAATTTAACTTTCAAACCAGAATGGTTATACTCTGCCAATCAAGCCTACTTTAACATGATTAAAGGAACCTTAGCAGCTTCTAGAAAAGATAATGTAACTGCCGAGAAATATTTTACACAAGCGCAATCAATTGGTGTACCTTCGGATAATGAATCTGCTATGCTTGAATTGCAGTTAGCGAATATCGCAGCAACAAAAAATAAATGGCAGCAAGCAAAAGTTCACTTCAAAAAATTAAAAAGCTTGAAGGTTACTGAACCACAATTAAAAGAGCAAATTCAGCAATTTGAAAAGGCTTTGAAACAACGTGGCGCAATGAAGGCAGCAGGGCGAGCAGGTATGAATCCGATGAAGATGAATCCTGGAGGAAAGCGAAGAAGACCAAAAATGAGGTAATTTAATTAAAGTAGACAGTTAGGCATAACTGCTTAGAATATGTCTAAATTTTATCGTTTTGACATACTCTTAGTTTTACTGGAATAAAAGAAAAAAAGAAACGTTTTAAAATGAGCCAATGACTTCTGCCATTGGCTCATTTTTGTTGTATAAAAAATCGACATGAAAAAAACACTCATCCTATTAATTCTTTTCCTAGCTATCGGTGGAGCCACGATGTATCTAACAACTAAAAAAGATACAAAAACAACGATATTAACAGAAGAACGCAACTTTGCTGTGGAA
>CALLVC010000010.1 GCA_938010785.1 uncultured Saprospiraceae bacterium | reverse complement strand
AGCCGTCCCGATAGTTATCGGGATTGAACAAATAAATAACGCAGCATAACATGAAGAAGTGTAAACTTCTGAACCGCAAAGCGGACGGGCTGCCTAAGACGCCGATTTAAGTGTCAAAGATTTATGAATGATAGCACTAGTGAATGGTGATTAGTGATTGGATTAAGCATTGAGCCTCAGCGTCTAATCCAATCACTAGTCTCCAATCACTTTTACGAAAAGGAGTACTATTGCTAAATCATCAAATTTGGGTAGATTTAATTTTTCCAATTCCCTTATTAATTTATTAGGCCCCTATAAGAAGTATAAAGCTGCATTTCTTTTTTAGATTGTCTTCACTAAAGAAATTAGTTCTTCAGAATTGTAGTGAAATAGGTAAAATAGGTAGTGAACAAGCATAAATTAGTTTTATTTAACTAAAAAAAATATAATATTGCATATTAAACAATTTAGCTGCAATTAGGTCTATTTTGAAAGAATTTTCTATATTGGGGTACTTACTTTTACAAAAAAAGTAAAAATATAAAGCTCGTTAATAATCAATTAATTAAGCATCTCAATATTTAAACTTCATTTTTAGTAAATGTGTTTAATTATTCATTTCATAACTTTTGATGCATTTTTTACTAATAGCTAAATATTTTTCGCAAATCACCACTTACCTAAAGCTGCTAAATTTCAAATAAGGTTAATCATTCTATGAGGTTACTAAGACCTTTATTTTTATTCATCCTAATTGGATGGTCTTATGCTGTTGGTGCTCAGATTAATACCATTAAATTCGAGCATTTTACGGCAAATGAAGGACTGTCTCAATCCACTGTTAAATGTATACAGCAGGATAGCTTAGGATTTATGTGGTTTGGGACCATAAATGGACTAAATCGCTTCGATGGCCTAGATTTCGATTCCTACCATTTTTCTCCTCAAGATTCTTCTAGTTTAACCAGTAGTCACATTACAGCTCTATATGAAGACAGTAAAGGTAATTTTTGGGTAGGTACTCCAGATGGGCTAAATAAATTTGTCCGAGAAACTAATAGCTTCCAACGTTTTGTCCACTCTCAAGAAAATCTTAATAGTCTACCTCATAATTATATTCAAGACCTACTCGAAGATAATAACGGAAATTTATGGATTGCCACAAGAGGTGGACTCAGTAAATACGATAACCAAACGAATCGGTTTGAGACCTTTCAAAAAGATGCGGCGAATTCCTTTGGGATGCGGAGCAACAAAGTCAGTTGCATATATGAAGATAAAAATAAGGATTTATGGGTCGGGTATTTTGGTCTAGACGGATTACAAAAATATGACGCCGACAATCAAAAATTTGAAACGTTTTTATACAACCAAGACGAATTAGAAGATACCCCGCTTAATGTTACTGTTTGGGATGTCTTTGAAGATAGCAAAGATAATTTTTGGGTCGCTACGAATAAATATGGGTTAATCCTTTTGGACCGTAGTACAAATGAATTTCTTGTCTATCAAGAAGATGATGGCGCTAAATTTGGTATCAATGCTTCTTCAATTATGGACATCGACGAAGATGATGCAGGCAATTTATTAATTGCCACAGATGGAGGAGGATTAAATGTGCTAAATTTAGAAAACTTCAATGAGGATGCTCCTCAATTTGCGCAATACCAAGTAGAACCACTAAACGCCAATAGCATCAATGATAATTTCCTTCAGTCTATTTACAAAGATAAAGCTGGTCTGATTTGGATTGGCAGTAAAGATAGTGGTATCAATAAAATTGATAAAGGTATCCAGAAATTCACCCACTATCAGAGCAACCAAATAGCAGGTAATAACCTGACCAACAAGGATATATGGAGTATCTCCCAAGACCATGTGGGTAATGTGTGGGTTGGTACGGCTGATGGATTAAATCGAATTGATGAGGAGCGAATTAATATTGAATATTTCTATCATTCGCCAAGTGATAGTAGAACCTTAAGTAGTAACCACATCTACTCTATTTACGAAGACAAAAGTTTAGATTTATGGATAGGTACAGATGAAGGGTTGAATAAATTACCTTTTGGAAAAATATCTAATCCTAGTTTTATTTCTTTTACACATGATAGAGCAGATAAGGAATCTATATCCGATAATTTAGTCCGGTGCATGGTAGAAGATGACGATGCAAATTTTTGGATTGGCACTAACAAAGGATTGAATTTAATGAATAGAAAGGATAATACTTTTAAACATTTTTATAATATTAAAAGTGAAGGAAGTAATATTATTCGTTGTATGATTTTGGATAAAAAAGGACGGCTTTGGCTTGGTACAGAACGAGGACTTGTTCGGTTTAACTCACAGAGTAAAAAATTTACCAATTTTTTTAATGAAGAAAGTAATCCTAACAGTCTAAGTAACAATATTATCAATGCTATTTATGCAGATATAGATGGCAATATATGGCTCGGTACACCAGAGGGATTAAATAAAATGGTTGAAGATAATGGCAATATTTCCTTTGAAAATAATGGACTTCCTAACAGTACTATTTATGCAATTCGTGGAGATAGAAAAGGTAATTTATGGTTGAGTACTAATACAGGTTTAATCAAGTTTCATACAAGAAAAAAAGAAAGCAAAAATTTTACCAATAAGGATGGGCTACAAGATGGTGAATTTAATCCTAATGCCAGCTATAAAAATTACAAAGGAGAGTTATTTTTCGGTGGTTCCGATGGTTTAAATATTTTCCAACCAGAAGAGTTAATGGTTAATGAAGAAATACCTAAAGTGATACTTACTGATTTTGTGATTAACTATGAATCTGTTAAAGTAAGACCTGATGGACAATTGAAAAAACATATCAGTATTGCAGAAAGTGTAACACTTTTTCCTGGAGATAATAAAGGCTTCTCTTTTGAATTTGTCGCACTAAACTATACGCAATCCGAAAAAAATTCTTACAAATTTAAGTTGGAGAATTACGATGATACTTGGAAATATCCTAATAATCAGAATATTGCTTTTTATACCAATATAGACCCAGGAAATTATGTATTTAAAGTGCAAGCAGCCAATAACGATGGCATTTGGAATAAAGAGGGTGCTTCTATTAAAGTTACTATTCAGCCTACTTTTATTCAGACTTGGTATTTTAAAATAACTTTACTTTTAGCCGCTATTAGCCTAGGGTATTTGATTTACCTTAACCGCGTACGCTCCTTGAGACAACGTAGTATTACCTTAGAAAAAATGGTCAAGGAACGGACCGAACAGTTGGAGAAAAAAAATAATGAATTAGCAACTACCGTAAAAACGTTAGAAGATACCCAACAACAATTAGTGGTCTCCGAGAAAATGGCTTCACTGGGTCAATTAACAGCAGGTATTGCGCACGAAATAAACAACCCAATCAACTTCATCTCTTCTAATGTTCAGGCGTTAAAAATGGATTTTCAAGATATGCAGAATGTCTTGAAAAAGGTCAAAGAACTAGAAAATGCAAAAGACCCCGTTAAATTAACTAATGAACTAATCCGTTTAGGTAAGCAATTAGATTTTGATTTATTAGAGGAGGAAATCAGTGAACTACTCGGAGGTATCGAAAGAGGTACAGAACGTACTGTTAACATTGTTAGTAGTTTACGAACTTTTTCTCGTAATTCTACCGACAATTTCTCCAGAGCAGATATTCATGAAGGGATTGATTCTACCATTACGATTCTTAATAGCCAATTAAATGGTCATATCTCTATCAAAAAAGAATATGGGGATATCCCTCCGATAAAATGCCAAATTTCTCGACTCAATCAGGTTTTCTTAAATATCATTAATAATTCTATTCAAGCCATCAATGCCAAATCGAATGGCATTCCTCACCCTGGTTTAATTAAAATTTCCACTCAAAAGATGGGTGACCAAATCCAAATTTCTATCAAAGACAATGGAAGCGGTATGGATGAAACTACTCGAAAGCGCCTTTTTGAACCTTTCTACACCACCAAAGATGTAGGAGAAGGTACTGGGCTAGGTTTATCTATCTCTTATGGTATCATAGAACAACACAACGGAAAAATCGATGTCTTTAGCGCTCCAGGTGAAGGCACAGAGTTTTTAATTTATTTACCTTTGAATGGCGAAATAGCCTAAAAGCTTGTCTGAAATATAAAAGCCCCTAAATTCGAAAATTTAGGAGCTAATAAATTATTACTTTCAGGGTTTTAGTACCCATCTAGAGAGAGAATCCCCTTTAACATAAGCTAAAGTAGGATTGATTATGGAAACGATTAAATTATCGTTTTCCTTTAATCTTGTAACTTAGGAAAGTTGTAGTCTATAGTTATAAATTACATAATTTACTGATTATCAATTATTAACAAAGACTGCTTTTCTGTTTTTTCAAACTATTTCCAATTTAAATAGATATGGAAATGGCTAATTTTTCCTTTAAATTTGTATAGACGAAAACATCATATTCAATTTACTTTTAAACACAATCGTCATCTAAAATAATAATCTTCTTATTTGAAATACTGTTTTGAAAACAAGAGAATAGTGTGCTACTTTGCACTGAATGCATAATGAGTGTCATGATAATAGGTTTATGTTTTTAAATAATTTTGCAATACAAACTTAGCCTTATGTGACACTCTTTTTCCTATCAGTATTATACCTTTTTGTAAGTCATTATTTATTTATTTCTTTTTTTATTTTCATCTTTCTTCCTAATTATTAGTAACTTAGAGTATCTAAATCTCTCTATTTTTACATATATTTACTTACGATGGAAAAACTAATTGAACTATCTAAACTTGTTTCAAAAGAAAAAACCAAACGTGTAAATATTATTGGACAAGAAAAAAAAGGAAATAGTTCTCTAACAAGGAAGTTGTACGATGGAATTATTAGAGGTATAATAACTAATGATAAGGAAGCTGGAGAGTTTTTATATGGTCCAAATTTTGACCAAAATACTTATGTGCGGACCAAATACCGATTAGAAGAAAAGTTAATCAATTCTCTTTTTTTTATAAATCTTAATGAGCCTCATTTTACTGATTTTCAAAAAAATTACTACAAGTGTCACAAAGATGCTGCCGCAGTAAAGTTTTTAATTGGCAAATCCGCTAGAGAAGCTGGAGTTGCGCTTGCAGAAAAGACGATTCGATTGGCTATAAAATATGAATTTACTGAATTAATCTTGGACCTTGGTCGTATCTTAAAAAAACATTTCCGAATTTTTAACCCCCATAAGGAAAAAGCAAATTTCTACATTAATTTAGTCGGATACCACAAAAAAGTTCTTGATTATGAATTATTGGCTGAAGATTTTAGAGAGGAAATAAGTAGTCAATTTTCTCCCTCTAGAGCTAATCAAGCTTTTCAAAGAGATAAAGTGAGTAAATATGAAATTATTCTAAGAGATAGAATAAAAGAATTTTCTTCCTATAAACTTCTATTAAATTATTACCAAATTGCCAGCTTTAAATACAGAATCACTAATAATCATGAAGAAGTTATTCGGGTTTGCCAAGAAGCACTACATTACTTCGAAAAGGTAACTAATAAAAATTCTATTGGCCCAATCGCTGTATTTTCTATCGACATCCTATTTTCTTGTGTTATTTCTAGGAATTATGATTTAGGAAATCAAATTTTCAAGAAAGTTAATCAAATACTTCCCGAAGGCAGCATCAATTGGTTTTCTTCTTTAGAAGGTTATATTTTACTTTGTTTTCATACTAAAAAATACTTGGAAACCTACGAAATTCAAAAATTAGCAACCAATCACAAAAAATATCCCGTACTCCCTAAACAATATAGTGAAATCTGGAAGGTCTATAATGCTTATTGCCACTTCTTAATAGAAAATAATAAACTCACTTTGCCTGAAAAATCGAATCGGCCTTTTCGAATTGGTAAATTCCTAAATGAAGTTCCTCAATTTTCAAAAGACAAAAAGGGCATAAATATTTCTATTTTAATTATTCATGTACTTTTTCTCCTACAACGCAAAAAAAGAGATGCTATCGTGGAACGTATTGAGGCACTAAAGCAATATTCTTACCGATACCTAATCAAAGATGAAACACTTCGTAGCAATTGTTTTATCAAAATGTTAGCCAAAATGGTGAAGGCAAATTTTCATAAAAATGCCACTATTCGAACCACTAAACGATTACATCAACGGCTCAGAGAAACGCCTAGTGCAACCAAAGGGCAAAGTCAATATCTCGAAATAGTGCCCTACGAAGAGCTTTGGGATATCATCCTTGGTATTTTAGTGAATAGAGCGATGTAGACTGTTTGAACTATGAACTATGAACTATGAACTATGAACTATGAACTCGGTAAAAACATACTATGTTCTCTTTCACCCAATTCATCATTCATCATTCATCATTCATCATTCATCATTCATCATTCATCATTCATCATTCATCATTCATCATTCATCATTCATCATTCATCATTCATCATTCATCATTCATCATTCATCATTCATCATTCA
>CALLVC010000009.1 GCA_938010785.1 uncultured Saprospiraceae bacterium | reverse complement strand
TAAAAAAGCATACTATTATGGAAATGATGAGTGAATTATTATCGCCAATGTTGCGAGTAATTTTGATTTTAGTGATTTGTGGATTTATCCCATTTACTGCGGCGTCCTTTTTTATGGTGGTCATTCCGCAAAAAGAACGAGAGTTTAAAAAGTCTATTACGGAGATGGGCATTAGCACTTCTCGAACCATACGAGATAGTTATTCTGTTTCTCGTTATATCATACCTGTCCTTTTTGCTTTTCTAATTTTCTTTGGTTTTATTACTGCTTTTACGGTCGCTGCGGGTAGTCGAGAATTTATGGACAATGTATTTTTATCAGGTCCATTTTATGGAGAAAATAACCAAGCCGTGATGAATCAAAGTTTTTCGGTTCTAGCATGGGCTTTTGCTGGAGGATTTTTGTATGCGGCGTATAATATTATTCGACGATTGCGAGCTTTAGATTTAGCACCGGGCGTATATTACAGTGCAGGGGTTCGAATATTATTAGCTTCTGCGGTGGCTTTAATATTCTCCTTTTTTGCAGGAGAAGAATCTGTTGCCAACCCAAATGGAGTGAATCAATTATTGACTTTTAAATCTTCCCTACCTATTATTTCTTTTTTAGCAGGTATATTTCCACAGCGTATTCTAAACTATATGCTTGAACGCTTTAGAGATTTTTTTGCTAATGAAAGTGTTACCGAAAAGTCATTAGCACTTTATAATATTGAAGGTATTAGTATTTATCATAAAGAAAGGCTCGAAGAAATTGGTATTGATAATGCCCAAAATTTAGCGACCGCTAGTTTAACTCAATTAATAGCAGAAACCCCTTATGATGCACGTCAATTGTTGGATTGGATAGGACAGGCAAAATTAATTTGTTATGTAAAAGATGACATTCATCGCCTAAGAGCGGTAGGCATTCGGTCAGTTTTTGATTTATTAAAAGGAAATAAAGACCGTATTGTATTGAGAGAGTTAGCAGATGCAGTAGGTTTAGATACGCCAATTTTAGAGGTTGTACATGGACAAGTAGTAAATGATAGAGGGATTACGGCTTTATATAATTTCCAAGAAAATAAAAATTCTCCAGCGAGAGATATCATAGCTACAAGAGCAGTAGAAGAAGATGATAGCTTTGAAGATTCTAAAATAATTAAGCCAAGAGGCTAACAGAATTAAAACAACTACGTATTTCCAATTATCTACTTATTCTCCTAATTTAATAAAGATGGATTGGAAAAAAATTAAGGAAACAGTCGCCTTTAAAGGTTGGCGAAGTATGCTACAGAAAACCTTTGAGTTACCTAACGGTAAAGAAGCAACTTTTGATATTGTCACTACAGGTGATTTTGTTACCATTGTTGCTTTTACAAAAAACAAAGAAGCCATAATGGTCAAGCAATTTCGTCCTGGACCAGAAATGGAAATTGTCTCTTTTCCAGAAGGTATGCTAGAAAGCAACGAAGCACCTGAAAAAGCAGCAGCTCGCGAATTATTAGAAGAGACGGGTTACATTGCTCAGAAATATATCCCTCTAAAAGTTTTTAGAGACGCTTACCGAACAGAAAAACAAATTTGTCTATTAGCATTAGATTGTGAGAAAGTAGGTACTCAAAAACTAGATACTACTGAATTTATAGATGTTTTTCTATTACCTATCGAAAAACTCCGCTCCTTATTAACTAATCCAACCGATGAATCGTTTACAAATGTAGGGGCTGGTTATTTGGCCTTGGATTATATGAAATGGTTGTAATAAATTTCAAAAAGAATTTGTATTTTTATTGATATAATAATATTGTTTTTTAGAAATTGACCAAGTCCGATATCTAATAGTCCATACGGGCGTTCTGACTTCTGGCGGCTTATTAAAAATGACTAGTTAAAATGGATGAGTCTGAATATTACGAAAGAGCAAAGGAAAAAGTAGAAGAAAAGAAAAAATTTCACAACCACCTTCGTTCTTATATCATCGTTAATTTAATCATGTTGTTTAGTGGCACCTTCTTTCGAACTAGAGGAGGGTGGGCGATGGTGGCTTTATTTTGGGGGATTGGCTTGTTCTCTCACTATGTAAGAGTATACGGTTTTATGGGGATGGGAGAAGATACAGATTGGGAAGACAAAGAAATTGAAAAAGAGATGAGAAAAATGAAAGCGAGAGCCAAAAATAGAAGAAACCAAGCACCTCATGATGATTACGAAGAAGAGGTAGATTTAGACATGGACGATTATCTGGATTTAGACCAACCCAAACCAATGCCCAAAAAACGGTATGATGAAAATGATTTAGTATAAACAGTACACAATTTTTGATACATACGATTAACCACTAAAAACTAACCACTAATCCTACTCTTCATACAAAATACTCTGTTTGAAATCTTTCGCCAATAAGAGTTGAATATTATTAAGGACAATTTCGCCCATCGTTTTGCATTCTAAAAAGGATTTTGCTTTATGGTGATAAGCCAATTCTTTTTTCAATTGATTTACTTTTTTCTCATCTGAAATAGAGTCTTTGACCATCACTCTTAGTAAATGATTAATCCGCTGTCTAGACCGTTTTACCCTTGCAGCAATCATACTTCTTTCCTCTAATTGATATTGGGTTACGGTTCTTTTGCTCATATGTCCAACTCCTAAAAAAATAATCGGATTGTTTTCTTTAAAATATTGAGGTAAGTAAAAACTTTTTTTACCCTCGTAAGATTGTTGGTCGAAGTCAATAGCTCGAATTCTAAACTGTGAACCTTCAATGTCAGGCGTAATATCCACCACAAAGTTATAAGCCCGCATATCGCCCAATAATCGAACAAAGCAGCGTTCATTAAATTTTATAAACTCTTTGGCTATCCGAATCTGGTTAAATACCGTATCATTTAAATTATTTTCAATAAAGCTATCTCCTGGAATACCTGCGACATGTTCTTCAATTAAGGTGTTTTTATCAACCAAATAAGTAATCCGATTAGGGGATAATAAATCTTCTAATTCCAAACCATATAGACGAGAAGAATCTGCTTTTTTTACATAAAAGTGGTCATAGTTATCATTAAGTCGGTTGATAATTCTAACTCGAAAAGGTTTTGTATTCCCAAAAGTACAATAGTCAATTCGAGCGACCGAAAGGTGTTCTAGTACTTCAAAATCACCATCGGTTTTTAATAGGGCATAAATTTTTGTCAATGCCATATCCAACTCCATTCTATCCGATTCTTCATAGTAGACCGTCTCCCAGAGCGTATCATTACCTTCTGCATCTAATAGGGAAACCGAAGTGCTGCTACGCAATAAATCATCGTATTGAATGGGGAGGGTAGTAGCACGGGTATAACGTTTCAGATAAGTTTGAAATGGTTCATTTATAGTAAATGGAATCTTTTTTTTAGATGGAACAAATCCTTTCATGCTCGTTGTTTGGAATGCGAATTGACTAATATAATGATAAGTACTTAACTTTGAGGACTCAATTTATCATAATTTTTCTGTAGTGCCAAGCTCTGCTTGGCGACTTGTGACCAAGCAGCACTTGGCACTACAAAAATAAGCCATGCAAAATCAGTCAACAGCCTTAACAAATGCCTTCATTGCCGAAATAAAAAGACGACTATTTACAGAAAGCGTTACTAGATTAAAAAAATGTGTTAGTGAATTGACGGAAGCACAAATTTGGTATCGACCGAATAATGCCTCTAATAGCGTGGGGAATTTAGTATTACATCTACATGGCAATGTCCGTCAATGGGTAGTAGCAGGCTTAGGGAAGCATAAAGATGTACGAGCGCGCCAAAAAGAATTTGATGAAAAAGGGCCAGTTCCTTTGGAACAGATGCTGTCGGACATGGATAAGTTAATGGAAGAAGTCAAGCAAATTTTAAATAATACCAGTACAGCGGATTTATTAGAAGTTCGAAATGTCCAAGGGTACCAAGAATCAGGATTAAGTATTTTAGTACACATAACGGAACATTTTTCTTATCATGTTGGACAAATGACCTATATTGTGAAAATGTTAAAAGATAAAGATATGGGGTATTATGATGGACATGATTTGGATGCTAAATAAGTTCTTTACGCTTCAATTGCCAGTTATTAGTTTCATACCATACAAATATTTTACTAACGTTTATTGAAACTTAACTTCATGAAAAAACTAATTCAATTTTCAAGTTTTTTATTAATTCTACTATTAATGGCCTGTCAAGAAACGCCTCCACCTGTTTACAATACCTACGAAGAATACCCTGTTTATGAAGGAACGGATTTAGGCTTAACTTTTACGCCTAAAAAATCTATCTTTAAATTATGGGCACCTCCTGCTGCCGAAGTAATGTTGAGATTCTATGAAAAAGGAGAGGGGGGAACGTCAACTAAAGAAATAGCTATGAAAAGAGGGGATAACGGCGTATGGACTACAACACTTAAAGAAAATTTAGAAGGGCAATACTATACTTTCCAGACTTTAATCAATGAAAAATGGGGAGAGGAAGTACCTGACCCTTATGTCAAAGCCGTCGGAGTGAATGGTAAAAGAGGGCAAGTGATTGATTTTGAAAAAACAAATCCAACAGGCTGGACGGAAGATAAAAAGCCTGCACTAAAAAATCCAACGGATGTGATTTTATACGAATTACATGTACGAGATTTATCCATGCACGAAAATTCAGGTATAAAAAATAAAGGTAAGTTTTTAGGATTAACGGAAACAGGTACCAAAAGTCCCGATGGAGAAAGCACAGGCATTGACCACATTAAATCCTTAGGCGTAACGCATGTCCATCTCTTGCCTTCCTACGATTACATGTCAATTGATGAAAGCAAATTAGAAGAAAATAATTTTAATTGGGGCTATGACCCGCAGAATTATAATGTACCAGAAGGAAGTTATTCGACCAATCCATATGATGGGGCAGTGAGGATAAAAGAATTCAAAGAAATGGTCAAAACCCTACACGATAATGGCTTAAGCGTCATTTTAGATGTGGTGTATAATCATACAGGCGTAACCGAAGGTTCTAATTTTAATCAATTATTACCCGGTTATTATTATCGACAAAATAGTGATGGTAGTTTTTCCAATGCTTCCGCTTGTGGAAATGAAACAGCCTCTGACCGTCCGATGATGCGAAAGTTTATCATTGAATCTGTCAAACATTGGGTCAATGAATATCATTTGGATGGCTTCCGATTTGATTTAATGGGGATTCACGATATTGAAACGATGAATCAAATAAGTGCAGCCTTGCATGAAATAGACCCAAGCATTTTTATTTATGGAGAAGGCTGGACAGGTGGAGATTCGCCCCTTCCAGAAAATGACCGAGCCTTAAAGAAGTACACCCATCGTATGAAAGGTATAGCGGCGTTTAGTGATGATATTCGAGATGGTCTGAAAGGCAGTGTTTTTGATGCGCCTGATAGAGGATTTGCGAGTGGAAAGCCATATATGGAGGAGAGCGTAAAATTTGGAGTAGTAGCAGCAACCCAACACCCACAATTGAATTACGAAAAGGTCAATTATTCCAACGAACCTTGGGCAGCACAACCTAGTCAAGCGATTAGTTATGTTTCCTGTCATGATAATCATACGCTTTGGGATAGATTAATTAATTCACAGCCAGATGCCAGTGAGGCAGAAAGAATTAAGATGGATATTTTGGCGAACACAGTTGTTTTAACTTCACAAGGAATTCCTTTTTTACACGCAGGTGTAGAATTGCTAAGAACGAAAGACGGCGAAGAAAATTCCTATAAATCACCTGATGCAATCAACAAAATAGATTGGTCTAGAAAGACAAAATACAAGCCAGTGTTCGAGACCTATAAAAAATTAATTCAGCTAAGAAAGAATCATCCTGCGTTTAGAATGCCAACGACAGAAATGATACAGCAACATTTAAAATTTTTAGATTTTGAGGAAGGTAGTTTATTAGTAGGGTATACGATTTCTGGAAATGCGAATGGAGATAGCTGGAAAGATATTTTGGTCTTATTCAATGGGAATCAAGTAGATAAAGCGGTCGATATTCCAGCAGGAGAGTGGACGATGGTGCTTAGAGGAAGTGAGGTTGATGAAGCTAGTAAAATAAAATCGGCGAATCAGGTAAAAATACCTGCTAGTTCGGCAATGATTTTTTATAAATCTTAAATTTTACAACATAGTTAAATTGTTTTTTGTTAGAAATAATACATCGTGTAATGTTTTAGTATTTCTAACACAATCAGACAAATAATGAGAATAGCAGCCTATAGAAAAGCCCATTTTAATGCGGCACATCGACTACATAATCCAAATTGGTCAGACGAAAAGAACAAAGCTGTTTTTGACGTTTGCAATAATCCCAATTATCATGGGCATAATTATGAATTAGAGGTAAAAGTAGTAGGAGAAGTGGACCCAGAAACAGGCTATTTAATTGATTTGAAAATATTGAAAGATATTATCAAAGAAAATATAGAAAAGCGGTTTGACCATAAAAATCTAAATTTAGATACGGAAGAATTTAAAAATCTCAATCCAACTGCAGAAAATGTCTGCTACGTTATTTGGCAAATTCTTAGAGAAAAATTAGCAGATAAATACGAATTGACCGTCCGTTTATACGAGACGCCAAGAAATTATGTGGAATACCCAGCATAAAGTGAGGTGTTTCAAAATTGGAGAACAGTCGATTAAAGCTTCCAGAAACTTTGAGTTCTGGAAGCTTTTTAGGTTAAATCTACTTTAATTTTTAGATTTATAATTTTACATTTTAGATTTTCAACTATCTTTGCCTTCCTACAATCAAAAAACACCCGAGATGGAAAATATTCCTTACGTACATCGAGATATAAGTTGGTTATCTTTTAATTACCGTGTTTTGCAGGAAGCAAAAGACCCTGCTGCGCCATTATTTGAAAGACTTAAATTTTTAGCGATTTATTCTAACAATTTAGATGAGTATTTTCGAGTCCGAGTAGCCCAGCATAGAAGTTTATTGAGGGTAGGAAAAAAGACCAAGAAAAAATTAGATTATGACCCAAAAGAAATACTAAACCAAATCAAAAAAATTGTCAATGACCAGCAAGAGGAATTTAGCGATATTTTTGAAAATCAGATTGTAAAGGAATTAAAAAAATATAAAATTCATCTTTTAAGGAGATTGGATTTAAACGGTCGGCAGCGAGATTTTGTAGAAAATTATTTTCGAGATAACTTATTGCCTTTTGTACAACCCGTATTGTTATTAAAGGGGAAAATACGTCCATTTCTGAATAATGCAGCACTATATCTAGTGATTCGGATGGATGACAAAGACCCCAAAATTAAGGAAGAAAGATATGCGGTCATCAAAATTCCTTCTGACCACTTGCCTAGATTTATACATTTGCCGTCCTCTTCTCCCGGTCGGAAAGATATTATAATGTTGGATGATATTGTTCGACACAGTGTACAATCCCTTTTTCCAGGCTATGTAATTCAAGATACCTATTCTATTAAAATTACCAGAGATGCGGATTTGAACATCGAAGATGAATTTTCTGGAGACTTGGTGAGTAAAATCAAGAGTAGTCTAACCAAAAGAAATGTTGGGCCACCTTCCCGATTGGTCATTGACCGAGAGATGCCAAAAAATTTAAGAGATTTTTTACTAGAAACGTTTGACTTAGAAAAGCGAGGAATATTAGTAGAAGGGCGTTATCATAATAATTTCGATTTTTTCAAATTCCCTGATTTTGGCTTAAGCCAATTAAAAAATATTCCATTTCCTCCATTACCTTATAAACCCTTGGAAGGAGCAAAAGATTTTTTCACGGCGATGCGTTCCAAAGACCATTTGATTCATGTGCCCTATCAGTCTTATGAATCCACCATCTTATTTTTTGAAAAAGCGGCGGTAGATGAAGCAGTGACGCATATCAAAATTATCCAATATAGGGTAGCGGGGGAATCTAGAATAATGAAGGCATTGATGCGAGCGGTTAAAAATGGAAAACAAGTTTCTGCCTTTATTGAATTAAAAGCAAGATTTGATGAAGAAGCGAATTTGCAATGGGGAGAAAAATTGGAGAAAGCAGGAGTGGACGTACACTATAGTTTCCCAGGATTGAAGGTGCATTCCAAGTCAGCATTGATTATTCGAGAAGAGAAAAGAGGCAAAAAATTGTATGCCTATATGAGTACTGGAAATTTTCACGAAGGTACGGCAAAAGTATATAGTGATTTAGGGTTATTTACAACAGATAGACGAATAACCACAGAAGTCGCTCGTTTATTCTCCTATCTAGAAACGGTGAAAGCACCAACGACCACTTTTAAAAATTTGCTAGTCGGACAATTCGGTTTACTAGAAAATTTAATAGCGAAGATTGACCGAGAAATTGAGAATGCCCAAGCAGGAAAGGAAGCAAAGATTATCTTAAAGATGAATAGTTTGCAAGACGAAGAGATGGTCGCCAAATTATACGAGGCCAGCAATGCAGGCGTTAAAATAGATTTAATCATTCGAGGAATTTGCTCTTTGGTACCGGGCAAAAAAGAATGGAGTGAAAATATACATGCGATTAGTATTGTCGATAGATTTTTAGAACATGCTCGAATTTTTCTTTTTCACAATGATGGGGAGGAAGAAATCTACTTGTCTTCAGCAGATTGGATGGGCCGAAATTTGCGACGTAGAATTGAGACGGCTTTTCCTATTTATGATGATACGATTAGAAACGAAATCAAAGAATTATTAAAAATCCAATTGGATGATAATGTAAAAGCGAGAATTATTGATGAAGCGGATTCGAATGAATATATGCAGAGTGATTCTGATTTAAGTACCCGTTCACAAGTAGAACTCTATTATTATTACAAAAGAAAGGGAGAAAAACATTAAAAATTTCAATAAAGTCAGACTTTCCTTGCAAATTGACAAATCTCGTTTTACATTTGCAACTCATGTTAAGCAATACGACAACATATAACTTTTCTTCACTAACTCGCCGCAACCGCTGCGTTCGTCGTCGCCCGTAGGGCGCATATCTTAACATATCATCCATTAATGGATGTGTTTCAACATTATTTTTGTTGACATATCATCCACCAACCAAATAAATAACCATACATTTTGTTATTAGTGATTGGTCATTTGTGATTAGTTCAGGTCACAAACTAAGTACACTGTAAATTAAATTCTTTAAAATTTTGGTCGTGGCTATTTTGAATCTAATCGAGACATTTTTTGAGAGAATCCTCCTTGGATTGTCGAGAAAAATAACGAAGAGTAGATTTAAAAGAGACCACCAAAAATTAAAATTAATTAGTTTACAGTGTACTAAGCCATTCTTATTTATTAAATTCAATAATGAAATCATTTATCGTAGAAATTGCTGGCGCACAGCATTTCAAATACGCAGAACCGATATGTCAATTAATTGAAGAATCGGCAAAACAACGTGGAACAGGGATTGCCAAGCGTAAGCCTGAATACGTTACTAAAAAAATGGCAGCGGGCAATGCTATCATTGCGCTTTATGGCGATGAATTAGCAGGCTTCTGTTATATTGAAGCATGGGACCACGGTAAATATGTGGCGAACTCTGGATTAATTGTCAATCCAAAATTTAGAAAAAATGGACTAGCCAAAAAGATTAAGGCAAAAGCATTTAATCACGCGAGAGAGACTTATCCAACAGCTAAAGTTTTTGGAATTACGACCAGTTTGGCAGTAATGAAAATCAATTCAGAATTAGGGTACAGACCAGTCACTTTTTCTGAATTGACCCAAGATGATGCTTTTTGGAAAGGTTGTCAAAGCTGCCCTAATTATGACATCCTCCAAAGAAATGAACGCAAACTTTGCCTATGTACGGGAATGTTAGCTCCTTCCAAGGAAGAAGCAATGAAGTTAGATTTAACATACAAAATTGTAAATAACCCTGTTTAATTAAAGATGTCAGAAGTCTGACTTCTCAAAAAATAATAATGAGTAATAATAAAGTTGTTTTAGCCTATAGTGGCGGTTTAGATACGTCTTATTGCGTCAAATATTTATCAGAGGAGAGAGGCTTAGAAGTTCATGCGTGTATCGTAGATACAGGTGGTTTTTCAGAAGCGGAATTAAAAGAGGTAGAAGAAAAAGCCTTTTTTTTAGGAGCGAAAACGTTTAAAATCATCAATGCCGTTCCTGATTATTATAAAAAATGTATTCGGTATCTGATTTATGGAAATGTATTAAGAAATAACACCTATCCACTTTCTGTAAGTGCAGAGCGAATGTTTCAAGCCTTGGCAGTTGTCGAACATGCCAAAGAAGTCGGCTCAAAATACGTAGCGCATGGAAGTACAGGGGCAGGAAATGACCAAGTACGATTTGATTTAGTGTTCAATACCTTGGGGAAAGATTTGGAAGTGATTACGCCGATTAGAGATATGCAATTATCTCGTCAAGAAGAAATTGAATATTTAAAAAAGCATGGCGTAGATATTAGTTGGGAAAAAGCCCAATACAGTATCAA
>CALLVC010000008.1 GCA_938010785.1 uncultured Saprospiraceae bacterium | reverse complement strand
GGTCAAAACTTTCAATAAATTTCAACGCCACCATTCTTTTATAAAGTGGCAACTAACGAATAAATATATTTTATGAAGCAGCAGCAGAACAAAGGATTGTATGTTCCAAGTATGGAAAAAGATTCCTGTGGAACGGGATTTATAGCAAATTTGAATGGAATCAAATCGCATAAGGTGATTCAAGATGCTTTGACTATGTTGCAAAATATGGAACATAGAGGCGCTTGTGGTTGTGAAGAAAACACTGGAGATGGTGCAGGAATTCTTATTCAAATCCCACACGATTTTTTTAAGAAGAAAGCTAAAAATGCTGGGTTCGAATTACCAGAATTTGGTAAATATGGTGTAGGGATGGTCTTTTTCCCAGACGATAAAATTTTAAAGGAACAATGTAGAGTTTTATTAAATGACTACATCGACGAATTAGGTTTTAATTTATTGGGCTACAGAAAAGTCCCCACAGATAACGAAGAAATTGGACCATCTTCTAAGGCAGTAGAGCCAAAAATGGAGCAAGTGTTTGTTGCCCCTAAAGAAGAAATGGCTCCTGATAAATTAGAACGTACGCTTTATGTACTAAGAAAATTTGCTACGCATAAAATTTTTCTTACTTACCCAGAGGTTAAGAATGATTTTTACATCACTTCTTTTTCCTATAAAACGATTGTATACAAAGGTCAAATGACCACTTGGCAAGTGCGACCTTATTACTCTGATTTACAAGATGAGGATTGTACTTCTGCCATTGCCTTGATTCACTCTAGGTTTTCAACGAATACAGTTCCTCGTTGGAAGTTAGCACAACCTTTTAGATATGTGGCTCATAATGGAGAAATCAACACCGTTAGAGGGAATTTGAATTGGTGGAAATCTAAAGCAGATTTAGTTCAATCTAGTTTATTCTCTGCGGATGAATTAGAAAAGCTTCACCCAATTTGTGGGGAAAACTTATCAGATTCTGGAAACTTTGACAATGTATTGGAATTTCTAGTATTAGGCGGTCGGTCCATTCCTCATGCCTTGATGATGATGATTCCCGAAGCTTGGCAGAATGATGAGGATATGCCTGACTATAAAAAAGCCTTCTATGAATATCACAAGACCTTGATGGAACCTTGGGACGGTCCTGCATCTATTTGTTTTACAGATGGAATTTTAGTTGGTGCAACTTTAGATAGAAATGGTTTGAGACCCTCAAGATTTACTTTATTGGATGATGGTACTTTAATCGTTGCTTCTGAAGCAGGGGCATTACCAATTGACCAATCTAAAGTAGTTCAGAAAGGAAGATTACAGCCGGGAAGAATGTTGATTGCTGATTTGCAGGAGCACAGAATTATTACTGATGAGGAACTAAAAGAAACTATCTGTAAAAGAGAACCATATAGACAATGGTTAGACGAAAATAGATTAACCCTTGCTGATTTACCAGAGCATCCGACTCAGGTAAGAAGAAGTATGGACGATAAAACGCTTTATACCAAGCAACAATTATTTGGGTTTACAAAAGAAGACCTAACGGTTATTTTAGGCCCAATGATTACGGGAAAAAAAGACCCAATTGGTTCAATGGGTACGGATACGCCTTTGGCGGCTTTATCCAATCAATCACAGCATTTAGCTAATTATTTTAAACAGCTTTTTGCACAGGTCACTAACCCACCGATTGACCCAATTCGGGAGCGACCAGTGATGTCTTTATTTGCAATGCTCGGCGGTGCTAAAAATATTATGGAACCGGGGCCAGACAATGCTAAATTCATTCACTTAGATCATCCAGTTTTGACCAATGACGAGGTTGAAAAAATTAAAGGCATTTATCATAAGGACTTTAAAGCAGCTACTATTGATGCTGTTTTTGAAGCAGATGGACAAGCTGGTAGATTAGAAGCAGCAGTAAAGCATATTTGTGGAATTGCAGAAAATTTAGTTAGACAGGGACATAATATTATAGTCATTTCTGACAAAGCAGCTAATAATAAGTTTGCGCCAATTCCTTCTCTTTTAGCGACGGGAGGAATTCACCACCATTTAATCAAAACTGGTTTAAGAGGGTCTACTTCATTAGTAATTGAGTCCGGAGACACAAGAGAAACACATCATTTTGCGACTTTAATTGGCTTTGGTGCTAGTGCCGTTAATCCATATATGGCGTACTCTACGATTTCTAATTTAAGACAAAAGAAAGTCATAGACGCTAAATATTCTTTAGATGATTGTATCGCCATTTATCAAAAAGCAATCGGAAAAGGGTTATTAAAAATTATGTCTAAGATTGGCATTTCTACGCTTCAATCTTATCAAGGGGCACAAATTTTTGAAGCCTTAGGGATTAATTCTGAGGTGGTTGAAGAATGCTTTAAGGGTACCGTTTCTCGAATTGAAGGAATGGGCTTTGATGGCATTGCGGAAGAAGCTTTGACTAAGCACAAATTAGCTTATCCTCCAGTAGCTATTCCAAATCCAAGATTAGAAGTTGGTGGTGTTTTCCAATGGAAAAGACGTGGAGAATATCACTTATTCAATCCACAGACTATACATTTATTACAACATTCTACTAGCAAAAATAACTACGATACCTATAAAAAATTTGCTGCTTTAATCAATAATCAATTAGAGCAAGCTTGTACGCTAAGAGGATTAATGGATTTTAGAAAAGGAAATCCTATTGACATTGCAGAAGTAGAACCTATTGAAAATATCATGCGCCGTTTTGTTACGGGGGCGATGTCTTTCGGTTCGATTTCTCACGAAGCACACTCTACTCTTGCAATTGCGATGAATAGAATTGGAGGTAAGAGTAACTCAGGAGAAGGTGGGGAAGATTCTATTCGATTTGAGAAAAAAGAAAATGGGGATTGGGAGCGTTCTGCTACCAAGCAAGTTGCTTCGGGTAGATTTGGGGTGACTAGTTATTATTTAGCCAATGCAGAAGAGTTGCAAATCAAAATGGCTCAGGGCGCAAAACCTGGTGAGGGTGGACAATTACCCGGTCATAAAGTTGATGATTGGATTGGTCGAGTAAGGCACTCTACTCCGGGCGTTGGTTTAATTTCTCCTCCTCCACACCACGATATTTATTCGATTGAAGATTTAGCGCAGCTTATTTTTGATTTAAAAAATGCCAATCGTGCTTCTAGAATTAATGTAAAATTAGTTTCTAAAGCTGGGGTAGGAATTATCGCTTCGGGTGTTGCTAAAGCACACGCAGATGCGATTCTAATTTCTGGTCATGATGGTGGAACAGGAGCTTCTCCTATTAGTTCTATTCGTCACGCTGGTTTACCTTGGGAACTTGGTTTAGCAGAAAGTCACCAGACTTTAGTTAAAAATAAATTAAGAGATAGAGTTACTTTACAAGCGGATGGTCAAATTAGAACTGGTCGAGATTTAGCAATTGCGACGCTTTTAGGTGCAGAAGAATGGGGAATTGCAACGGCTGCTTTGGTCGTAGAAGGCTGTATTTTAATGAGAAAATGTCATTTGAATACTTGTCCAGTTGGTATCGCTACGCAAAATCCAGAATTAAGAAAACGATATAATGGTAAAGTTGAACACGTTATCAATTATTTCCGATTTTTAGCAATGGATTTGAGAGAAATCATGGCAGAGTTAGGATTTAGAACAGTGAATGAGATGGTAGGAAAAGTGGAGCTATTGAAAATGAAATCTAACATCGACAATTGGAAATATAAGCAATTGGATTTAAGTCCTATTTTATATAAAGAACCAGTTGGAGATTCTGTTGGTCTTTACAAAAAAGTAGTACAAGACCACGGTATTGATGATGTTTTGGATAGAAGATTAATAAATTACTCAAAACCTGCTTTAGAAGAAGGACAAAAAGTAACTAGTATTTTCCCTATCCTTAATACAGACCGAGCGGTAGGCACTATGTTGTCTAACGAAATTTCTAAAAAATATAAAGGAGAAGGTTTACCGAAAGGAACCATCGCTTTCCGTTTTAGAGGTTCAGCAGGACAAAGCTTCGGAGCGTTTGGTGCCAAAGGAATCGAATTCACCTTAGAAGGTGAAGCCAATGATTACTTCGGTAAAGGATTATCAGGAGGTACTTTAATCGCAGTACCAGACCGAGATGCAACTTTCGTTCCTAATGAAAATATTATTATTGGAAATGTTGCTTTCTATGGTGCTACTTCAGGAGAAGCCTACATTAAAGGAATGGCAGGAGAAAGATTTGCGGTTAGAAATTCTGGTGTAACGGCTGTTGTCGAAGGAATTGGTGACCATGGTTGTGAATATATGACAGGTGGACTAGTGGTTGTCCTTGGTGATACGGGTAAAAACTTTGCAGCGGGTATGAGTGGAGGAACTGCTTATGTTTATGATGCTAAAAAGGATTTTAAAGACAAATGTAATATGGAGATGGTGGAGTTTGATACAATGTCAAAAGCAGACTACACTACCCTACAAACTTTGATTAGAAATCATTTCTCTTGTAC
>CALLVC010000007.1 GCA_938010785.1 uncultured Saprospiraceae bacterium | reverse complement strand
CCACCTAAAATCACCACCTAAATAAGTACAAAAAGAAGGGGCTGCCATCATTTCTGGATAAAAACTTTCAGGAGGTACGCTAGTGCTTGCTGCTTTAGCATTCCATGTTGTTTGTGAATTTAGTACCGCTCTTAAATGTTGTGTAAGACTATTTTTTCTAAAAACAGTTGGTGCTTCTGGTTCGTTGCCTTCGGGCGTTTTGGTGGTGTGCATCTCTAAGGTTCCTGGACTCGGCACCCAAAATAGACTACCATCTTGAGTCATTTCTTGGTGAATACCATAAGACAACATCATAGGCTGCCAGTACGGTGCATTATCTGCAACTACTAAAAAGAGTAAATAGGTTTCTCCTTCTTTAAATTCGATGTCTCCTGCAATAATCCGTTCTATTGTACCCATTTTCTTTCTGAGTGCTCGAAGTGTCATTATCTCTCCATTGCTAAAGGGACCACTTATGGTTTCTGCTATCATGAAATCGGTAAAAAAACTTGTTACACCTGATTCTTCTTGTTCGTAGTTTTTAATTGCTCTAGCGACAACTACTGCATCTGCATTTTGTCCCATTTCTCCTAGATTTTGGAAAGGTACAACAGTGGTTGCTTGAAGATTTGAGTTAAGTAAAATTAGTAGCAAGAAAAGTGTTGATTTCAAGAATAGATTTTTCTTACATAGACAATTTACTTTAAACAATTTTTGTGGTAAACAAAGATTAGGAGTACTTAGTAGGGACATATTTAGCTATTTTTTAGAGAAATTATTATCGGAAAAATTACCTACTCATGCTTGATGAATAGTACCTAAAATAGGTAAAATTTTATGAGAAAGCCTTTTATTTTGTGAAGCTGTTACTTTTAGGCGCTTTGATGGTACAAAGATATATATTTGATTTTGTTCAATTTAACTTTCTAAAAATACCCAATAAATCAAAAAAGGGGTTCATTGACAAATTTTGCAATAATTGTCAAAGAGCCGAAAATTCTTTGATAAGTAAAAGGTAAGGTAGATTACTAACCCTATTTGTCTTACGCTAATCGTCTTCTAATAATGGAAGTATTTTAGTATCTTTATCATTTTTGATACGACCAAAAACAATTAAGAATGCTTAGGACTCACCTTTTATTTTTTCTTATTTTTTTTAATAATGTTGCTTCATTTGCTCAAGTAAGTCATTGGGAAACAGTGGTTTATAATTCCGACACTTGGCAGTATTTTATTGGGAATAGTGAACCTCCTAGCATTTGGAATAGTCCGTCTTTTAATGATGCCAATTGGTTGAGTGGTAAAGGTGGGATTGGCTATGGGGATGGGGATGACCAAACAATTATTACGCCGACCTATGCTTTGTACATTCGGACAAAATTTAATATTACCAATTTGGAGACTATCCATACGGCTATTTTGCAAGCAGATTATGATGATGCCTATGTTGCTTATTTAAACGGTGTAGAGATTGGAAGAGCAAATATTACTGGCGCTCCACCTAGGTTTGATGCCGAAACGGTGACGGACCATGAAGCTACTTTATATCAAAGTAACTCCGTTGAATCTGTTTTTTTAGAGGCAAACACCTTAGCAGGTTTATTGGTAGAAGAAGAAAATGTTTTGGCTATTTCTATTCACAATAGATTTGGACCTGAGTCGTCTGATATGACGGCTAATTTTTTCTTGACCTTAGGTATTAATGATACCTCAAATGATTATGGACCAACCCCCAGTTGGTTTACGCCACCTTCTTTTGATTCTACCTTGCCGATTGTTAAAATTTCTACGAATGGTGGGGTGCTAAATGGAGATAGTCAAATTGAAGGACAAATTGGAATTGTTAGTAATCCGTCTGGTGAAAATAGTTTTTTTGATACGCCTAATGAATATGCAGGAAATATCGGGGTGAAATACCGTGGACAATCTTCACTCTGGTTTGCGAAAAAAAGTTTGGGGATTGAAATGCGAGATGAATTGTGGAATGATTTGGATACTAGTTTTTTAGACTTTCCAAAAGAAGAAGATTGGATATTACACGGCCCGTATTCTGATAAATCTCTGATGCGAAATGTGTTAACCATGCATTTGGCAAGGGAAATGGGACAGTATGCTAGCAAAACCCAGTATGTTGACTTGTTTATCAACGGAGATTATCAAGGGATTTATGTGTTGATGGAAAAGATAAAAAGGGATAAGGATAGAGTAGACGTTGCCAAACTAAGAGACATTGATATTGAAGGAGATGAATTAACGGGCGGCTATATTTTTAGAATTGATAAAGATGAAGCACATTGGTTGTCAAGGTATAGTGTCTTTCGAGATGCTCGAAAATTAGAATACCAAATCGTATATCCTGATTTAGATAAAATTCAACCTGAACAATTTGATTATATTCAAACTTATGTGGATAGCTTTGAAAGGGCGATGGTTTCACCGAATTTAGTTTTTGGTGGTAAATCATTTGATGAGTATATTGATTTAGCCTCTTTTGCAGAAGCTCATTTATTAAATGAATTGGGTCGAAATGTAGATGGTTACCGATTGAGTAGCTATTTTCATAAACGAAAAGATAGCAATGGCGGTAAGCTATTTGCAGGCCCTGTATGGGATTTTAATTTGGCTTTTCGGAATGCAGATTATTGCGATGGTGCGAATACAGAAGGCCTGATTTTTTATAATTTATGTGATGGTGGTTATCCTTTTTGGTGGGACGTTTTATTAAACAATACTCAATTTCAATCCATTGTTCGTTGCCGTTGGGACGAACTTAGGGCTGGTCCTTTTCACACAGATTCTATTTTCACCTTTATAGACCAGCAAGTTGACATTATCGAACCTTCTTTGGCGCAAAATTTTGCAAAATGGGATGTTTTTGGTACTTACCTTTGGCCCAATCCTTTGCCTTTAGCCGATTCTCACGCTGAAGAAATCTCGCTTTTAAAAGATTGGTTATCCGATAGATTGACTTGGATGGATGCTAATTTAGCGGGCGATTGTAATACCATTGTTGGACTGCCCAATATTGTGGTCAATGATATTTTTACTATTATGCCAAACCCTGCCCATTCCCAGTTTCAAATAGCTTTTACTAAACCAGTCAAGGGTACAATTAATTCGATTTTTTTAATTAATGCGCTAGGACAACGGTTTGATTTACCTTTTAATGGAGGGGATTTATTGTTTGAGATATCTGATTTTACTACTGGTATATATTTTGTCGGTATAGAGCTGGAAGGGAAGACTTATTTACAAAAATTGGTGATTGAGTAAGACTATCCATGATTTTCCTACTTTTATCCAAAAAAACAACCTAATTCCATAAAATATAGTAGATTTACCCAATACAATTTTTATAATAATCAATTGAGTAAAGACTTAGTATAGTGTAATATAATTTTTCTTGTATATTGCTCGGCTGCTTCGCAGCCTCGCAAAAGGGGATATTAAGGGTGAGTAAATCTGAGTTTTCCATTGGAAAACTCAGATTTACTCACCCTTAAAAATCCCTCCACCGAGCCGCCGCAGGCGGCGAGGTGAAATAGCAAAAAACTTTGAATCACAGTACTTACTTATTTAATCAAACTAACTAAAAAAGAATTTCTATTATGATTTATGCACTTATTGCTTTAGTATTGATAGGTTTATATATCGGAGGCATGTATAACAAATTGGTTCGGGCTCGGACAATGGTGGAAGAAGGATGGAGTGGTATTGATGTACAATTGAAAAAACGATATAATTTGATTCCTAACCTAATCGAAACGGTTAAAGGATATGCAGGGCACGAAAAAGAAACATTGAATCAAGTGATTACCGCTAGAAACGCCGCTGCATCTGCTACTGGTGTCAAAGCGACGAAGGCCGCAGAACAACAACTACAAGCTGCAATGGCCAATATTTTTGCTTTAGCAGAAGCTTATCCAGATTTAAAAGCCAATACCAACTTTTTACAATTACAAAATGAATTGTCTGCTATTGAAGGAGATGTCGAAAAAGCACGCCGATATTATAATGGTACGGTTAGAGAGAACAATGTAATGGTGGAATCTTTCCCTAGTAATTTAGTCGCTAATATGTTTAATTTTTATCTAGCTGATTTCTTTGAAATTGATAATGCAGCAGAAAAAGCGGTTCCTAAAGTTAAGTTTTAGGGGGTAATAGTTGTAAAGATAAACTAGTTTTTTTTGCCACATAGTCACATAGTTTTATTCACATAGTGGACATAGTTTTACAAATTACAAGTAATAATCTACATTAATAAAACTATGTATTCTATGTGTTTTTAACTATATGACTCTGCGGTAAAAAGCGTCTTTTCTCTAAAAATTATGCTAGATGAGGTTAATAATTTATAAACTATCCTTTTTGATAGTTAGCTTCTTCCTTTTTCAAGGTATTGGAATGGGGCAAGAAGAACGTATTTTGAACTATGAGGTGCTGTTGGAAGTGATGACCAATCGTTCCATTAAAGTGAAAGAGGAATTAACAGTTAATGTTACTGGAAAGGTTATCAAAAGAGGGATTACTAGAAGTCTTCCTAATTCTCGAAAATTGCAATCTGGTAAAGAAAAGTCTGTTCGATATAAGATTCTTCGAGTATTGAGAGATGGGAAACCAGAAGGGGTGAGTACTAGAACTGAATATGGCAATGAGGTTTTATATATCGGTCGTAGAGAAGTGATTTTAAAACCAGGTCAATACCATTATACCATAGAATATGAGGTGGCGAATCAAGTAGAACAGTTGGAAAAAATCGATGAAATTTATTGGAATCCTATTGGACAGGATTCAAAATTTCCTATTGACCAAGCATCTTGTTTGGTGAAATTACCTGCCGGGGCTAAGTATCTGCAAAAGGCCTGCTATACCGGCAGTTATGGGTCTAGAGCGACTAACTGTACCGTAAAAGAATTTAATAATGGTAATGAATTATTCTTCCAAACCGCTGGATTAGGACCTAGAGAAGGGATGACCGTTGGAGTTGGATTTGAAAAAGGAATTGTTCAAGGACCTTCTTTTTTAGAAAAATATGGTTCTGCTTTATTATTGAGTTTAGCTGCATTAGGACTTTTAGGATACTTTGTCACGACTTGGAATAAATACGGAGTGGACCCTCCAAAGCCTACTCCTTATCCACTCTTTGCTTCTCCAGAAGGTTATTCACCTTCTTCTTTGAGTTATATCGCAAAAGAATCTTATCAAACGAATAAGGTGACTGCTTCTGTAATTAACTTAGCTGTAAATGGTTATTTAAGGATTGACGAACAAGGTGGTGGTGGTTTTTTATCTAGTGGGAAAAATTATATTTTAACACGGTTAAAAAAAGATACCGCTGATTTGTATAAAGAGGATAGAGCGTTAGTGGAGCGGCTATTTGCACACGGAGATACGGTAACTATAGATGGAAGTTATGAATCTACGGTAAAAAGTGCCTATGGTGCTCACCAAAATAATATTCTAGCTCAACACGAAGCCTTCGTCAATGAAGGAAATAATCGGCAATTCCTAGTGATACCGATTGTGATTAGTTTCTTAACGGTTATTGCGGCGATTTTTATGATGAATCGCAATGGTGCTGAAATGGATGGTGTGGGCATTGCCTTATTATCAGCTGTTTTTGTACTGCTACCATTAATCATCATCTTTAGTATTTTTTCCTCTAAGTCGGTTATTCCTAAAGGGATTCAGGCGTTTATTGTTCCTTTTCTATTTTTTGTGATTTTTTCTGGAGGGCTTCCAATGTTTATGGGCTTATCAGAGTTAAAAGGAATGATTCACCATTTATTCAATGGCGCCAGTATTAATGCCGTTGCTTTAGGTTTATTTGTGCCGATGGCCTTGATTGCACTTTTTGTGTATGGTTATTTAATCAAACGACCTACAGAGGAGAAACTTAAATTACAATCCGAGATAGAAGGGTTTAAAATGTATCTGGAAATGGCGGAAAAGGATAGAATGAATCTCCTAAATCCCCCTGATAGAACCCCAGAACATTTTGAAGCGATGTTGCCCTATGCTTTCGCCTTAGGGGTCGAACATAAATGGTCTGCTATTTTTAAATCAATATTAGAAGCGGCAGCTTACCAACCTAGTTGGTCTAATAATCGAACTATTTATACTACCCATCATTTTTCTTCTGACTTTAGTCAGTCAATTGTGCAATCTTCGACCCCTCCTCCTCCTGCAAATAGTGGCGGCGGTGGTTTTGGAGGTGGAAGTGGCGGTGGTGGCTTTTCTGGCGGCGGCGGCGGCGGCGGTGGAGTAGGAGGATGGTAGAGGGAGTTTTAAAAGTTGATTTTTTACATTTGCAAGATGTATTTCTCTTGCTGGTAGGGAAAAATCTCACATCTTACATCAAAATTCATACCTGCCTGTCCGGTAGGCAGGTATGAATTTTGATTTCCAATTTACTCAAAGCCAGAATTTTAGGGTGAAATCAGTAAGTAATTTTCAAAATAAAAAAGGCTGATTTCTATGAAATCAGCCTTTTTTGGTACTTATTCGTTCTTTTGCCAACTGCTAACTGCCAACTACTTCCCTCCATTCAACTCATCTTTCAAAGCAGTTAATTCATCCCAACGACCTTGTGCTGCTAAAGATGATTGTCTTGGCCAAGTCCCTGGGTCATGCATTCTATAACGGTCACCAGCTGCTAATAAGATATCTTTAATTCCATCAGGAGCAGTTGTTGCTAAAGTTACATAGCTATAAATTCCTGCACTTTTTAACAAACCTTCGATTTTTGGCCCAATTCCTTCTACTACTTTCAAATCATCTTCTGGTTCGTAATGGAACTTAATTTTCCAATTTTTTAGAACGCCATTATTTGAAGAATGAACATTTCTTACTTTCAATGTCCAAGTACCTTCTGTTTGTTCTCCTACTAAGCCACTTAATTTACTACTATCGTATTGAGCTTTGAGATGATTCTGAGAACCACCTGTTCTATCATGTAAAACAACTTCTGTACTAGCTGGAGAAACAAGCGATACTACTAAATCTCCAATTAATGGATGCTCGATTTCTACATCTACGATTACTTCTAAGACTCTTCCGTTTAATCTACAATTTTGGGTGCTGATTAAGCTTTGTTCACTTTCTGTTTCTGGAATATTAATTTCAGAAATGTGATTATCATAATTGGTGCAATCAACTTCCAGTACCCATGAATTTAGCGTACCAGTTTCATTATTTGCACCATCTGTAGCTGTCAATATCCAATTCCCTTTTGCTTCTACTCCAATTAAATCCGCTAAGGCTTCTCCTGAGAAAACGGTATTTAAATCATCATCGGCTCCGCCTTCTCTATCTCTTAATACCACTTCTTTACCTGATGGAGAGGTAATTTTCAAAGAAATATCTCCAATATGAGGATGAGTAATATTGGCACTTACCTTTATTTCTTTGACATTTCCACTCCGATTGATAGCAATGGCGTTTGATATACTGCCTTGGTCAGGAATTATTGCATTTAATTTATTTTCTTTTATTAAAGTGAACATAATTTCTATTTTTTAATAAGTAGTTATTAATTGATGGAATGAGGGAAATGAAAATCTAAAATTGGAACTTTCAAATGTAAAATTTCAAAGTATTGAGAATTTGCAACCTTTAAAACTTTTGTTCTAATTTTTTAATTTTAAATTTATAATTTTAGATTTTAAATTTACTACATTCTTCCTCCGTCTAATTTTTCTTGCCACTCTCGCAATTCATCCCAATTTCCGTCTGCGGCTAATTCAGCTTGTAAAGGCCAAGTTGTTGGGTCATGGATTCGGTATCTTGGACCTGCTTCACTTAGTAAATCTTTTATCTGACTAACAGAGAGCTGCGATAATTGACGGAAAGTATAGACACCATTAGAGTAGAATAATTCTTCAATCTTTGGACCTATTCCTTCAATAACGATTAAGTTGTCTCGGTCTTCGTATGCGTAGGTTGTTTCTGTGGTTACTATTGTATTACTTTCTCCATTGCCATTGGACATTTCTGTGGCAAACTCATCCGTTAAGATATAATTTTCTTCTGTTGATATTGTCTCTTCATTGACTAAATCTAACTCAGCGTCATTTGTTTCTACGATACCTTCTTCAGTTACTTCTTGAGCATTCAGAATAGCTAACTCTGGGTCTTCATCGCCTACATTTTCTACTTCTTTTTCAATAATTATCTCTTCTTGAACCTTTACTTTTTGAGTGGATTCAAAGGCTCTTAACGTTTCTGCGGAAACAGTTTTAATTTCCCCTTCTGTAGTTATTCTCTGATTATACTCATTAACTGGAACTTCTCTAATGATTTCTCTTACCACCTCTACTTCTACCTCTTTAATGACTTCCTTAATCACTTCAACTGGAACCTCTTTAATTACCTCAACTTCTACTTCTTTGATTACTTGTTTGGTAATCTCAATTGGTACTTCCTTGATGATTTCTACTTCTTTTATCACTTCCACCTCAACAGGTACTTCTACCTCTCTAATAACTTCCACTTCTTTAATCACTTCTACCTCTCTAATAACCTCCACTTCTATCTCAACAGGTACTTCTCTAATTACCTCCACTTCCACTTCTTTGATTACTTCATATGGCACTTGAACTAGCCTCTCTACTTCTACCAATTTCTCTACTTCTACCTCCTTAATTACTTCTACAGGTACTTCGACTAGTTTCTCAATTTCCACTTCTTTAATTACCTCCACAGGCACTTCGACTAGTTTCTCAATTTCTACCTCCTTAATTACTTCTACAGGTACTTCGACTAGTTTCTCAATTTCTACTTCTTTAATCACTTCTACAGGTACTTCGACTAGTTTCTCAACTTCTACTTCTTTAATCACTTCCACAGGTACTTCGACTAGTCTCTCAACTTCTACTTCTTTAATCACTTCTACAGGTACTTCGACTAGTTTCTCAACTTCTACTTCTTTGATTATTTCTGTAGGAATTTTTAGGAAGCTTACAGCCTCTATTTCTTTCACCACTCCAACAGGCACTTCTACCTCTTTAATTACTTCTACTTCTTTGATTACTTCTTTGATTACCTCTACTTCTACTATTTTTTCAACTTCCACCTCCTTAATCACTTCAACAGGTACTTCTACAATTTTGTCCACCTGAACTTCTACTTCTTTAATTATTTCAGTAGGTACTTTTTTAAAGGAGATAGCTTCGATTTCTTTCACCACGCCAACAGGCACTTCTACTTCTTTGATTACCTCTACCTCTTTGATTACTTCAACAGGTACCTCAACGATTTTTTCAACTTCCACTTCTTTTATTACTTCGACTTCTTTAATTACTTCAACAGGTACCTCAACGATTTTTTCAACCTCTACTTCTTGAATAACTTCTACTATTTTTTCAACTTCTACTTCCTTGATTATCTCTGTTGGTACTTTGTGGAAAGCAACTGCTTCGATTTCTTTTACCACTCCTACAGGTACAGGCACTTCAACAATTTTTTCAACTACTACTTCTTTAATCACCTCCACTTCCTTCTCTACTTCCACGATTTTCTCTACTTCCACTTCTTTAATTACTTCTTTAATTACTTCTTTAATTACTTCAACTTCCACGATTTTTTCAACTTCCACTTCTTTAATTACTTCTACTTCCACAATTTTCTCTACTTCTACTTCCTTTATCACTTCTTTAACTTCGCTATTATCTCCAGTAAAAGCTAGTGCACCTGCTGCAGCTCCTGTAGAGAAATTTTTAATTTTATTAGACAAAGAAAGATTTTTGAGCTTAAATTCACTTAATTCGCCCTCTGTCTGTGATTTATAGGAACTATACTGACTTTCTAAATCTGTATAATTAGCTCTTGTCGTAGAATAATCCTTCGTTAATTTTTTATTATTTCTTTCTAATAATTCAAAATCATCCTGACGTAAGTACCAGCCGATTAAGCCGCCTATTATCGCAGGAAATAAACCCATTAAAAATGGTACTATATAACAACCAAAAGCACTCATATCTGTTTCTAATTTAAATTGTTAATCTGCTTAGAGCAGTAATTTTATATTATTTGTTCTAGCTTTATAATTGACCTTATAGATTCAATTTTACTAGCCATTTTATTTTAGCCTAAAGTGATTTCTACTCGTCTATTTTTTGCTCTTCCTTCTTCTGTGGCATTTGATTCAATTGGTTCGTCTGGACCAATTCCTTCATTGGTAATTTGACGTTTTAAAATACCTTGTTCTATCATGAAATCTCTTACAAACTCTGATCGTTTCCTGCTCAAACGCATATTCCAAGCATCGTCTCCTCTGTCATCCGTATGACCTGTAACACTTGCTTTTGCTTCTGGATTTTGTTCTAAATAAGCGATTAAACGATCTAAATAATTTCTCTGCTCATCCGTTAAATTGATTTCTTGTGCATTGGTATCAAAATACAAGATGATTTTATCCGTTCTAAGAGCTACTTCTTCTGATACTTCTTCTTCATAAGTCCTAAATCTATAATCAACCCCTCCGACAATCATGTCTTTGTGCTCATTTAAATCTCGGATTTCACTAGCATCTATTTCTATTCTTTCTTCAGGTGCTCCCATCTGTACTAATAACTGTTTGACTTGCTCTGCTCTTGCAATACCCAAATCTGCTACATCATCACACCCATTCGTTTCTTCCTCTTCATACAGTCCGGTCAAACCTAATATCCTTTCTGTATTATCATGTAAATGTTGAATAGTATTTTTGAAAACTTCTTGTAATTCCGGAGAAAGAGGAGTGGTATACTCACATGAACTATTTGCAAATAATAAATTATCTGCATAGGCTGCATTGAAGTTTAATTCTTGGTCGTCTATATTTATAGATAAATCCGAACCAGAAGCTGCTGCTGGAATTATTGCACCTTTCGCAACGCCATCACACATGGGACAAGTTGCATTATGACACATACTTGCACCTATTAACCAAAAAAATAATAGCACAAATAAAACAATGACGATAGGTCTATTCATATTAAAGTTTATCTTTATTTACCAATTAATGTTATAAAAGTTTCTATATGTATTGAGTTGGGGTGCAGATTGAGTTTGCGGTAGGTTGTTTTCCCATTTAAAGTGTAGTTTGTATGTTCGTTTCTCAAAATTGACAAATCAGTGAATTTAATCCTCACACTTTTTTATAGGCATTTAAAAATGAGTGTTTTTACACGTTTGTCTTTTTAGTCAACCTACTTAAGTAATGCGGATTGATTAATCGGGTAAAATTTTTAGCTTGAATTTTTTCGATAGTTTTCGCCAAAAAATCAATGCATAGCACCCGCTACGGATTTATTTTTTGGTAAAAAATAGCGGAAAAAGGCTGCTAAAAA
>CALLVC010000006.1 GCA_938010785.1 uncultured Saprospiraceae bacterium | reverse complement strand
TTATATGGCGTAGAAGAAGCTATTTTAATTACAACTAAAAAGGGAACGAGTAATTTTATAGAGCTGGCGCCTATCCTACAAGATACCTCAAAGCAAAATGATTAGGGAGCAGGCAAAAAATAGCCTACTCCATTAAATGGTTAAAACATAATGCACAATAGAAAGGATTCGACTTTTCTTAGCTTCTCATCCGCTAAAGTGGTTTAGAAGCTTACACCTTTTTCATGCGCTTAGGGCATCTGACCTAGAGCAAACCTAGTACAGTAACCGTTTTATCCGTGTATTTTTCAAAGAAAAATCAGTGTCGAATCCTATCTAGTCTATTTTGTGTTCTTTGTACCTAATTGTGCCTGCTGCCGGCATAGGCAGGTTTCAAAAAATATGAACAAAACAAAAACCTATCTAGCAAAAAACACCCATTCTCAATAATAAATTACCAATTCCACCTTTACCTCCTGTAAATCTGCCACTTATAAGTCCATTATAATAGAATCTTTTAAAAAATCGTTGGTTCAAATACTAAATTGTCGTACCTTGTCGTCATTAATATGAGAGACTTTTCAACGGAAGTGACGTCTAAAAAAGGAGTATAAACGGGTGTTAAAAATTTAGAGTTTAAATAATGGTATAATTTTGCGACTCTACCTTTCAGCCCCTTTACCTTTCAGCCTTCAAACCGTTGTTACACAAAAAACACATCGATGAATATTAAAAGTAGTTTAATTACCCTTTTAGCCATTTTTGGCACTCTTTCACTTTTTTCAAAGAACATCTATATACGATACGATGCCGCTTGCATGGACCGATTGGAATACCGACTGAATGGCAATATGGCTGGTAACGGATTGATTTCCTACAGTTTGCGAGCGAATGACTCGGAGCGAATTGTCATGGAAATCGGAGTAGAAAGCATTAAGCAAGTCAAAAGAGCGCCGAAAGGAACAAAAACTTGTGGCAAAGTAAAAGTCGATGATTTGTTGGCAAATTCCATCAATTCTAGAAAAGATAAGGTGTATATAGTACGTAAAGTAGGGAGCAATTATATCGTTTCTCCTGTACACTTAGCTACGTATATAAAAGATAGTCCAAAGAATTTTTCCATGCGCGGCAATCAATTTGATATGTCTTATGCGGCAAGTGATATAGGCGTGATGGAAAATAATCTGGCAGGGAGTAATTCTACAACTAAGGTATATTTCATAGGCTCAGAAAAACAAGTTTGTTCAGATGCCTATATTATCAAAAAAATACCTTTAGAAACTTGTAAGCCATATACGGATATGACCTTCGTGCCAGGCATTGGCGTGGTGGAGGAAAAAACAGGAGTCAATCAAGCGGATGCAGAAAGCAATATTTTGCGATTGGTCAAAATTAATAATACCCCATTAGCAGAATATATGGACAATATTTGCAATGGTGGTCGAGCTGAGTTAGCTGTGAAGTATGAACCAGTAAAGGAAGAAGCGGTATTTCAACCAGCAACGACCAACAAACCAGCCCCTGCTCCTCGTAATCAACCAGCAGAAGTTATTTTTCCTGTGGCTTACGAAGCGCCAGCGGTTGAATATCGACCAGCAGGAAGTGATTTAATTTATGAATATGATGAACCAAAAGTAGAAGCAACTTTCCGTCCTAAAGGTGTTGATTGTACCAATTTGTCTTATCAAGGAGTACACATTGTACAAACTAGTCAAACCTTACATAGTATTGCTAGACAATATAATTTGACGGTGAAGCAGTTGAGAGATTGGAATAAATTGGAGAATGAAGATTTAATTCATCCTTGTCAGAGTTTGTACGTATTACCGCCCAACTCAGTAGCGGATAATACACCAACAGCAGACTTAACTGCAAAAGGGGCAGCTATTATTTATAAGAATGCAGTACCAGAAAATATACCAACTCCAGCAACTGCTACGGTGGCAAAAAAAGCAACTAAACCAGCAGATACTTGCGATAAGTTAGCATACGATGGCGTACACATTGTGCAAAAAGGAGAAACCCTTTACAGCATTGCGAAAGCAAATGGATTAACGGTGGACCAAATTCAAAAATGGAATAAATTGGGAAAGCAGGATAAGATTAAGCCATGTTCTAGTTTATACATTAAAACTCCTGAGACGGTCATTGCTGCGATTAATAATCCAAGTAAAGATACGCCAAAAGGAGAATCATACACGATTCCTAGCGAAGACATGGGCGCTAGTTATACCAATGCTCCAAGCGGTAACAATAAAGTTTTAGCCAATACGCAACCTCCTGTAGCCACTAATGTAAATACCCCAAAAGGAGGTGTTGCTACTGTGGCCAACAATAAGCCAACTGGAAAAATGTGGAACTCTGGTATTGAATATCATGTAGTCCAAAAAGGAGAAACTTTAACTAGTTTAGCAAAGACCTATGGATTTACCTTAGACCGATTCAAAGATATTAATGGATTGGGGGATAATAACAACATTCGAATTGGGCAAGTCTTACGAACAGGAAATTGTTTATGTCCTGCGGATGGAGTAGGGCCTACTAGTTCCAATACTTATAATGGTGCAAATAATGTGCGTATAGAGGCAGAGGAAGAGCCAAGTGGTCTTGGAAGTGGAAGTTTTGATGATGCTAGTATTAATGCTAATGGAGGAGGAAACGCAGGGAATGCCAATGCAGGAGCAATGACTGAAAAGGGAGGTTCCACTACTACAGAAAGAAGCACAGAGTATGTACCTGTTCCTGTACCTTATGACTATGAGACAGAAAGTGTTTTGAATAATACGAAGCGGGGAGATAATACCATTAGCTATAGAAATAATCGTAAAGTACACACGGTCCAAGAAAATGAAACAATGGCAACCATTGCCAATAAGTATAATTTACCAATCGAGTTATTGCGTAAATTGAATAAAATGGAGAAAAACGAAATTGTTATTCCTGATATGAAAATTTATTTGGAGTAGTTTTTTAACGATGAATGATGAACGAGCGACCCCGCAGGGTGAAAGTCCTGTGGGCTTTCAAGCGAGAGAACCGCAAAGCGGGTGGGAGGGGAAACGATAAACGATGAATTCGTTTAAAAGGGTTGACTTTTCTTATTGGAAAGTCAACCCTTTTTTGTTGGTCGAACCTACTGTAGTCTGTCGAGTTCCAAATTCTTTAAACCTACTGTTGCACACATTTGGCTAATTGCTTAAAAAAGGTGCCTTTAGGTACCGAAAATGGGTAGTCAAAGGGTATCAACGATTGACATTTGTGCCGTAGGTACAAAACATGGCGTTCAAACCCACGTTTCCCCACGATAGCTATCGGGGTACGGCACGATTAGAAGGAAGGAATTTTCTTTAGTATTATTTTACCCATATTTGATACCTACGGCATCTTTTTTGGCAGTTCCCCATTTGTGCATATGGTAGGTCTTTAGACTTTACATTTCTATGAACCTCGACCTAAAGGTCGTTGAACCCAACAGGCTGATTTCGATAGCTATCTCGAGTGCTACCGATTAGTGTTTTCATACAAAGCCTTTGCACTTTCTGCGACCTCAATTCCTTCCGTCAATACGGGGTCTGATTCTGGTTCGCCCCATACTTGTTTACAGGGTACTACGCCTGCCCAAATAGGCAAAGCATAATCAGGTTTATCGTCCCCAGGAGGGCCTGTCCGAATTTTTGCGGAAGCTTGGTCAATAGTCATACAAAGTACGGTAGTCGCCTTTAATTCTTTTGGTAAAGGTTGTCTACTTTCTTCCCAACGGTCTTTTAAAATTTGGTCAGAAATTACCTTCAAAGCATGTAGTTTTTCTTCCCCTTCCACTTTCTTCGCCGTTCCAAAACAAACAGCTGACCGATAATTCATAGAGTGATGAAAAGCAGACCTTGCCAATACCAAACCATCCAAATGCGTAACGGTCAGGCAGATAGGTAATCCTTTTTCCATATTGACCATCATTCGGCTTGTCGTAGCGCCGTGCAAATAAATTTTATTGCCTTCTCTGCCATAAGAAGTCGGGATGACAAAAGGCATATCATGGTGGGTGAATCCCATATGACATAGGAAGCCAGCGTCGAGAATTTCGTGGATAGTAGCTTCATCATAATGCCCTCTTTTAGGGATTCTTTTGACTTTATTTTTATCGTCGATTGGGTAAGTTGACATAGAGTATTTATTTTTTTAATGATGAACTATAAATGATGCCTGTCTACCGACAGGTAGAAATGATGAATTCGGAAAAATTAAAAATTATCTTTTCCTTGATGGAATGTTCTTATTTTTTTCCAAAAATTTATTCAATTTAACGGGTTTAAAAACCTTATCTTTCTAACAGATTAATTGATTAAAATTTATTTATGTTTTTTACGTAGATTGTTATTTATAGAACCTATAATTGGAACAAATAAAAAAGCCCGAAGTAAACAATACTTCGGGCTTTTCCTATCAGAAAAGAAAAAATTACTTCAATCTAAACTCTCCTCTTCCTGCGATATATCCTTTGTTATAAATTTCAACAGCGTACAAGCCTTTATCAAAACCAGTAGAAGGTTCCCAGTTCATACAAATCTGGCCACTTTCATTTTGATAATCAACGGTTTGTGATTGAGTATATCTAACTTGTTCTTTAGTTGATGCATCTGTCATTACACCAGAACCCATTTCTTCAATCGCTAAAGTTTCTCCTAAAGGATTGATGATACGGATTTTGAAATCCTCTTCACCTGGGTCCGTTACTAAGTTTTCAGAAGTATTAAAACAAAGCTCTAAGCGGTCTACGTTTTTAGCATATTTTTTCTTAGCAGCTTTACCATTGTTACGAATTTTCCAACCAGTAGCCGTTACATCTGCCACTTTAATTACAGAAGCAATATTGACTTTCTTGTCCAACATGGTATTTTTCTCCGTCAAATCTTGTTTCTCAGAAACTAATTGCGCACGAACGGTTTCCAATTCTTCTGCTTGAGATGATTTAGCAGTTAAATCAGCTTGAAGTGATTTATTTTGGTTACCCAAATCAGTATTTTGTGCCATTAATTCTTCATTCTGCGCTTTTAACTCGTTTACCTCTGCCACATATTGGTCTAACTGAAGTCGCATTTCACTCATTTCGGTTTTAGCCTTATCAAAATCATTTCTAGTACGAAGTAAACGACTAATCTGATTTTTCTTAGCTTTTAACTCATCTTTTTGCTTTTCAATCAAAGCATTCAACTCTTCATTGTTACCTTTCATTTCGTCTAATTCGGTAACTGCTTCATTGTAGGTATCGTTCAGTTCATCATAAATGATGGTCTTTTGGTTAATATCCTGTGCCATTTTTTCAGAAGATTGCTTAAGTTCCTGATTAGCATAGAATAAGTATCCACTCAATCCCAAAAGTGCTAAAACAGCAATCATAGCGATGGCGAATAAGTTTGATTTTGAATTACTACTACTCATTTTTGTTTAATTTAAATAGATTGAATTAATAAGTTGGGAGGTGTATATCATTTTAACCAACAACCAAGTGTATTAATAATCTGTGTAGTTTACAGGTTTTTTAAAAGTTCGATTCCTTCGACTAGAAGGAAGGAAAAATCGAAGCGCAAAGTTAGGTTATATTAGCGAATCGAAAAGGCAAATTATTGTCTAAATTTGATTTTTATACAAAATAATGTAATCAAAATATTGTTTTTATTTGTTTTGTTATCAAAATAGTTTTATATTTGCCTTGAGATTGTGATTCAGCCCGAGTTGGACAATAAAAGGAACGAAAAAAAACATTAACCCAGATTGTATATCAATGATATTTCTTTTGTCCAACTCGGTTGCTATTTTATGAAGATACACTTTTCAGAATAATACACCTTATTAATAGCCCCTTTATATTCGTCGATTCTTTATTAAACACACCTAAGTTACCCAGAAAGAAAATTTTATTACTACATTGTAGGATGATTTGTAGTCTGTTAAAAACTAAGTAATATTTTTAGAGTATGTCTAAAATTCCATCAATTGGCTGCGAGCGGCAAATTTTGTTTTGTACGTCGTTAAAAATTTTGACCAGCCAAAGAGGATGCTAAAAATTTTTGCCTAGTACAAAATAAAATTTCCTCACTCTCGCTCAATCATGGAAATTTAGACATACTCTTAATTTAGCACCTTAGTTTAATACTATGACTGAAAACTATCCACTATTTAAAAACGCGTAAAATGCTGAATAATGTTAATTTAGGGAGTATACTATTCTTGGATATAGAATGTGTTTCCACCACAAAAGATTACAAAGATTTAGATGAAAATCTAAAAAAATTCTGGAAACTGAAATGTCGAGGTATTTTAAAGAAATATGATGAGGAAATTACAGAGGAAGAAGCTGCCTTAGCTTACACAGATAAAGCAGGCATCTTTGCAGAGTTTGGAAAAATTGTGTGTATTTCGGTTGGATTTCTGGTAAAAAGTTCTGAAAAAGGAGATTGGCATATTCGACTAAAATCTTTTGCAGACCGAGATGAGAAGAAACTACTACAGGAATTTTCGGGTTTGGTAGAGCAATATTATAATAATCCTGCCAAGTCGTATTTCTGTGGTCATAATATCAAGGAATTTGATATGCCTTACATTTGTAGAAGGTTGTTAATCAATCAATTGCCGCTACCAAATTCATTAGATATAGCAGGTAAAAAACCTTGGGAAACCAAGCATTTTCTAGATACACTAACGCTGTGGAAATTTGGCGATTATAAGCACTACACCTCCTTGAGTTTATTAGCAGCAGTTTTTGGATTCCCCACACCGAAGGATGATATAGATGGAAGCGAAGTCGGTCGGGTATTTTGGGAAGAGGATGATTTAAAACGGATAACCACCTACTGTGAGAAAGATGTTTTAGCAACGATAAATTTATTTATGAAATATAAGCGAATGGATTTGATTCCAGAAGAAAAAACTTCTTCTGCGACGGATTTTGAGGCGCTTTAAGAAGGCAGAGAGGCGGAAAGGCAGAAGGGCTGAGGGGCAATTTAACGAAATCTTGTAAGAGAATTTGAAGAACGTTTTGGAGTAGTTTGAGACTGTTCAATAATCTATATTTTGCTCGCTTGCCTTTCCGCCCCTCAGCCTATCCGCCTTTCCGCCTCCTAACCCTTCCACCTTTCCACCTGCCCACCTATCTTTGCGGTATGAATACAAGCGTACCGATATTATTGGAACTTCATTATTTCCCTACCATCCAGTACTTTTCAAAGTTCTTTTTGCATCCAAGTCTCATTTTGGAACAGCATGAAAATTATGTAAAAAGAAGTTATCGAAATAGAGCACATATTGCTACGGCAAATGGTTTATTACGCTTGTCTGTACCATTAGAAAAGGGTAAAAATCAGCAGCAGTCAATTCGAGAAGTGCGGATAAGTTATGAGGAAAATTGGCAAACTAAACAATGGACGGCTATTTGTTCAGCTTATGGGAATGCACCTTTTTTTGAATATTATGTAGATGATTTTCGGCCTTTATTTGAAGACCAAACGCCTTTTTTATTTGAGCATAATTTAAAGGTTTTGAATGCATTGTTTTTTGTTTTAGACTTTAAGCCTTCCATCCAGTTATCTCAAAACTATTTGACCGAACCATTCGATGGTATTTGTGATTTTAGAAACAAAATAACGCCAAAAACAGGCGATGGGGCATCAGATAAGACCTACCAAAATATTCCATATCAGCAGGTTTTCGCAGAAAAAAATGGATATTTATCAAATTTAAGTATCTTGGACCTAATTTTTTGCAAAGGGCCAGAGACGCTAAGTATTTTGGAAACATCTTTAAGACAAGCATGACTTTTTCCGTTTTCTTTCGTCTATTGAGATGTATATAAATGACTTTAGTAATTTTCTTAATAAAAATTTTAAAGTGCCGTAGGTACTTAACCTAGGTAGGCACAAAACATAGGTAGACCATGGAAAAATTATTCAATCAATCATTAAAAACCTATAGAGTTAAGATTGATGAGTTAGTGAGACAGCTACACGATTTAACGGTTCAAATTGGGCATCAAGAATTAGCGAGCACGGTCAGTGATTTGCGAAATCGGATTAATGAGCCTTTTATGTTTGTGATAGTAGGAGAGGTGAAAGCAGGGAAAAGTAGCTTTGTAAATGCGCTTTTGGGAACAGGTAAAGAGATTTGTAAAGTGGCACCACAGCCAATGACGGACACCATTCAACAAATCTTATGGGGAGAAAAAGAGGAAATTATTTCGGTCAATGAGTTTCTAAAGAAGATTTATCAGCCCTTAGATATATTGAAAGAAATTGCGATAGTGGATACGCCTGGAACCAATGCTATTATCAAATACCACCAAAAAATAACAGAAGATTTTATTCCTGCTTCCGATATGATTGTTTTTGTCTTTGAGGCTAAAAACCCATATCGGCAATCAGCTTGGGATTTCTTTAATTACATTCACGAAGATTGGCGTAAGAAAATCGTTTTTGTCTTGCAGCAAAAAGATTTAATGAATGAGGCGGATTTGAATGTGAATATCAATGGAGTAAAAGAATACGCGGCAAAAAAAGGAATCATGGACCCTACCGTCTTTGCTGTATCAGCAAAGCAAGAACAAGATGGAGACCTTACAGAAAGTGGATTTTTACCAGTCCGAGACTATATCGCTGCGAATATCACTGGTGGTAAAGCACCCGTTTTGAAATTGCAGAATAATATCAAGACGTCTAAGAATATAAACGAGCGAATTTACAAAGGAGTATTGCTTCGGAAAGAACAGAATTTAGCAGATAAGGAATTCCGATTTGACATCAAAGAAACACTTGAAGAACAGGAAGTTAAGTCCAAAAAGCAAGTATCAACTTTAGTAGAAAATTTACTAAATGGCTATGATAATATTACGCGTAAAACGGAAGATGACTTAAAGAATGGTTTATCTTTTGGTAGTCTAGTGAAGCGCCAATTTTCTTCTATATTTAGAAGTGGAGATTCTGCCAAGGACTGGTTAGACCAATTGACGAAAGACTTTGAAGCAGATTTAAATACGACTTTAAAAGCTAAGCTGAACGATGGGGTAGTGGACTTGGCAGAGAGTATTCAGCAAATGGCAAAAATCATTGATTTAAAGATTCAGAATAGCCAAACTATTTTGAAGAATAATCACGAAATATTTAGTGACATAGCAGAAAAGCGGAGTAATATTTTAAAGGAATTACAAGCAGCTTTTAAGAATTTTCTAAGTCGTTCTGAGAATTTTGCCAACCAAGAATTGTTTCCAGATAGTGATAATTTAACGCCCAATATGGCGGCAGGCGGAGGAATCGCAGTCATAGGAATTATTCTTGCGACGGTCACCAACGGGATGGTTTTTGACATCACTGGAGGAATCCTTTCGACGATAGGTTTATTGTTTGCGGGCGTATCGGTTGGCTTGAAAAGACGAAAAGTATTAAATGGATTTAGTGCAGAGATTGCCAAAGGGCGTTTGAAAATAGAAGAAGAGGTAACAGGGAAATTAAATGCTTATATCAAGCATATTAAAAATAGAATAGATGCTAATTTTGGCTCATTCGACGATATGTTGACGAACGAAGAAAAACAGATTGCCTCTTTAGAGGAAAAGCATCAAACTTTAGAAGGGAGTTTGGATGAAATGGCAGGGAAGTTAGGCGCAATTTTATAAATCGTAGGGGTTGTGTAAAAAGTCTTATTTGATTTTTTGACGCTGAAAGACGCTGTTTGAAATTATGATTTATTATGTTTTCTTACGAAAAACTATGTTTGAATTATGTTTGAATTATGTTTTTGAACAAGAAACACAAGAAAACATAAAAAGTCATAAAAAGTCAGCGTCCTTCAGCGTCAAAATACTTTCTACACAACCCCTGGAGAGATATTAAGGCTATTTAATCATGCCTTGGATAAACCAATCCAATTTGACTTCGGATTTCATCCAGTAGTTCCATCAAATCCAAACTAAATTGAAGGGGTACTAAATCACTTTCTTTTTTGCCGTCTTGTAGACAACGCATCAATTCCCTTGCTTCGTATTTATATCCAATACTTTGGTTATCAAAAGGTACTACTGTTTCCTTTAAATCTTCATATTCTAAAATATGGATAGCGGAGACAGGTTTGTGAAACTGAGTAGGAATATGAATAAACCCTTTTTCACAATAAATATGGGCTTCTGTTGGTGTACGAGCTAGAAGTGTTGAATGTAAATTTGCTGTTTGTCCAGAATCATAAGAAAGGAAAATAGCACATTCTTCATCTATTTGTGTGGTTCCTATTTTTGCTACAGCAGTGATTTTCTGAGGTTTTCCCAGAAAGAATAGCGAGAATAATAAAGGATAAATACCAATATCTAAAAGAGAACCACCACCTAAATTCCTGTCAAATAATCTACTTTTAGGGTCAAATTGTGCTCGAAATCCAAAATCTGCTTTCACAGAAACAATTTTCCCTAGCTGGCCACTCTCCACAATTTCTTTAGCTTTTAGGATATGAGGCAAGCACAAAGTCCACAAAGCATCCATTAGAAAAGTGTCCTTCGCTTTGGCCTTAGCCACCATTTCCTGCACCTCTCTGGTGTTCATCGCAAAGGGTTTTTCACAAATCACTGCTTTTTTATAGTCTAAAGCCATCAATGTATGCTGGCAGTGATAGACATGTGGTGTGGCAATATAAACAGCATCGACCATTGGGTCTTGTAGCATCGATTCATAGGAACTAAATGCTTTTTGAAAGCCATGTTTTTGGGCAAAATCTGCTGCTTTTGGTTCACTTCTAGAGGCTATCGCATATAGATGAGCCTCAGGTAAAGTTGCTAAATCAGTAGCAAATTTACCTGCAATTTTTCCTGCTCCAATAATGCCCCAGTTTATTTTTTTAGACATGATTTTTTAGTTTTTCCTTTTTCAAAGGGAAAGATATACTTTTTTGTAAATTGGAACGGAGTTTTTGGAGTATTTGTTGGGATAAAAAATTTTAAATGATGCAGATAGAAAAAATAGAAGCGTTAACTACTCCTGCAAATCCCAAACCCAAGCCCCATCCTTGCGCAAGTACCCAATTTTTCCACCAGCCTCCACTCTAAATAAACCATCGCCAGCATAGGTAATATACTCATATTCCGCTGGTATAATGAGCCGACCAGACAAATCCGCTAATCCGACAAATTGCTTTAATTGGACTTTGGCAAAACCGGTTTGAAAGTCATCAATATCGTCATATTTATGGGAAATAACGTTCAACCCATTTCGATTAATAATACCCCATTTTCCATTCTTTCTAACAACTGCAACGCCATGTTGATAGCGTTCTGCTTTTTCAAAATAACCATCTCGCCAATTGGCGGATTCATCAATATAATAGAATTGATAATCTTTTCGGACTAAACCTCGACCTTCTTGAAAACCCAGTAACCGATTAATGCCCGGTGCTATAATTTCTTCCCCTGCCAAATCAATAATCCCTCCTTTTCTTAAGCCTTCGTAGACCACCGCTTTTCCATCATCGAAATCTAAACATTTAGAATAGGTTAGCGGAATTATCTCTCTGCCAGCAAGGTCAATGTAGCCACAGCGATTATTGCGTTGGACCATAGCACGTCCTTCAGTAAAATTAGCCGCTTTAGAATAGTTTCCTTCGATTACTAGTAGCCCGTTTTTATCAATAAAACCATATCCTTCTTTATGTTTAACTAAAGCGCGTCCTTCTTTAAAAGGATGGATTTTGCGGTAACTTTGGTCAGTAATCATTTGACCAGATTGGTTGATGATGCCGTAGTTGGTAATTCTATTTCCATAACGGACAATCGCTAAACCATCTTCATCAAATGGAGCAATATGTGTAAATTTAGGTTTCAAAATAAAGTTGCCTTGGGTATCAATTAGGCCGAATTTTCCTTCTTTGACAACTCTTGCAATGCCATTTTTGAAATCAAAAGCTTGACTATAGTCAAAGGAAATTTTGGTGCTGCCATCTGGGGCTATATATCCGACACCTTGGTCTGTTTTTACCCAAGCAAGCCCTTGTACAAAATTACCTACAGCACGATAATTATCATCCAAAATAGTATTTCCAGCAGGGTCAATAAAAATCCATTTGCGTTGAAAACGAACCGCTGCTAAACCCTCTGAATAGGCGGCAACTTTTTGATATTTAGGCCTTATTATTTCTTTGCCATTAGGGGCAACAAATCCCCAACGATTGCCTTTTTTTACAGCAAGTCTATTTTCTTGGAATTGACCAATATCTTCATATGCTAAATCCACTAATAACTGCCCTAAGGTGTCCATTAGGCCATATTTTGGACTATTTACAGAGAGCTTAATGATTTGATTGTCAGTGCCTTCAAGGAATTTTATTCCATCGTATTTTTTAGCTAATAAATTATTACCTAAGCGGTCAATCATGCTCCATTTTTCTTTGTGTTGTACGATACAAATATCATTGATGAAATCGTGAGCGACCTCATATTTAGGTTGGATGGGAATGAAAGCTGTGGTATCAATAAAGCCCCAAGAACACCCTTCGCAAGTTAGGTGGGCAGCTTCTTCAAATAGTTGGTCATGGATGGTGAAATCAGTCATATCACTGCCAACAATCAATTCATCTAAGTAATCAGGCAATTTCCCCAAAGAGGTATTATCGGTTTTAAGTTTTGCAGAAACTTTTCCACTGATAGAAATTTTAGCTAATCCATCTTTAAATTCTCCAATATAGCCGTAATCCTTTTTGACAAACTTCCCATTTTTTAGCATCAGCCCATGTCTACCATTATCAAAAACAACTCTGGCAACCAGTGAACCTGCTCGAAAATCATCAGACCGAACATCCCATAATTTTAAGTGCGTCACTAACTTGCCGACTTTATTATTGACAATGCCATAAAGGTAATTAAAGCGGTAATTAGTTCGGTCAAAACGATATTGACCTTGTTTTTCAATACCTACAATAGTATAGCCTAAATCTCTCTCAATTTGAACAGAATCAAAAGTTGGGTCAATTTCATTTTGCCCATCAGATAACCTTCGAAGTCCCCATTTTTGTTGAGCGAAATCAAAAAACCATTCAAAATCATCTAGTAAATAGTTATTATCAAATCCATCTGTATTTAATCTATTGAGCTGGGCATTTGGATTTTGACCTTGAATCTGGATTTTGAAATGTTTGTTGAATTTAGGACCTTTTTGAGGTTGACCATTTTCATCAATATAAAATAGGGTCCATTTTTCTCCTTTGAAGGCTTTAATATTTTCTCCAGAAATGTTAATTCTGCTATATTCTGCGGGCACTAAAATGGAACCATTGGCATCAATGATGCCAAAGAAATTTCCTTTTTTGACTAGTGCCTTCCCTTTTCTAATAGGAGCGATAAAATCATATTCATAAGCTAATATTTGCTGAGCCGCATTATTAATTACCCCCCATTTCCATCCATCTCTGACTCGGAAGGCAGCATCTGAAAAACTTTGAATTTCTTGATACTGAATAGCTAAAACTTGATTACCTAGATAATCGACCAGACCAAATTGTTCCCCATTTTTAGTAAGCACATATTGGTCAGAAAAAGATAGAAAATCTTGGGTAGGACGTTGGGAGACAATCTTATTTTCGGAGACATTAAATAAATGAAATTCGCCGAAGCGTTCCAATTTTATAAGGGTTTGATTGATAGCTTGATAGGAAGTAAACTTAGGGGTAATTGTTTCGTTCCCTGCTTGATTCATCGCTCCCCAAAGTACTCCTTTTAAGAAGAAAACCAAACCATTATCTAATACACGTATCTCATCGCACTGAGTAGGAACAATTACTTGTCCATTTAGATGAAGTAAGCCATACTGAGTGCCATTTTGAACTTTGAAATAGTTGGTTTTATGAATTTTAATAGATTCATAATTTGGAGCAGTAATCAGTTGTCCATCTTCCTTTACACAACCGAATAACCCATTTTGAGAAAAGGCTAAATAATCTGGATGGAGTACTTTTAATTGTTCATAATTTTGATTGGCTAAAACAGTCTTACCATTAGAACTGATTATTTTTTGCTGACCTGATTCTGTCACTGAAATAAAATGCTTCCCTAAAATTTTAACCTCTTCATATTTTGCGGGAATTAAGACTTTACCTGTATGGTCCAAGACGCCAATTTTGCCTCTTTTTTGCATTAGAATATACCCAAATTTTTCTGGTGCACCGATAACTTCGTACTGAGGAGAGACGACTAATTGTCCGTTAATATCCATCAAGCCCCATTTCTGGTTAATTTTAACAGGATAATAACTTTGTGCTTGAATGGTAAAATTTATCGCACTTAAAAGGAGGGTTCCCAGTATAAAAAGTGGATTAATTGCAGATTTATTAAAGGAGAAATAACTAGGCTTTAACGGATAAATCACAACCAAACAAACAGGTGAAATATTACACCTTTGGATAACGTTTAAAATCCAAGAGGCTAGATGTTTAATTGAAGAAATAAGAATTTTAAAAAAGAAGTTTAGTGGCAAAAGTCTTGGTGTTTTAATTGTCCAGAATAAAAATAGTAATGGTTACTAGCTACAAAATATCGCTAAAATATAATAACGAGCAGGCTTTAAAAAGTAACGTTTATTTTGAAATAGGATTGTTAAGAAGGAGTTTAATTCCAAAAAAAACGAAGAAGAGGAATGATTTTTGAATTCATATATTTAATTAATGAATAAAAGAAACAAAACATATATTTTTTAAGTTTAATAGATAATCATTGTTGCTAATTTTCATTAGTGATGATGTAAACACAAGGACATCATTGAAAGCATAATCCCTTCATGGAATATTTTACCTGAAATATTTTCCAATGTGCGCCTACGAAAGAAGTACCAATCTGAGTTATACAACCTCTGAGAAAGAATAAAAAAATTATTGAATCAAAACACCAAACTCTAACCATCATTTTTATTAAGATGAGGTTAGCATGACTATAAATTGAATAATCCAAAGATTACTTTTAAAACAACAGAAGTAGGTAAATTCCAAACGCCCTAAATTTTCTTATTTCTGTTTTATCCCAATAGCATGAAAAATAAACATCCAAAATCTATTAGTGGATTTTTGATAATATCCATTTTTATTTCTTGTGGGCACATATCCTATCAAGCGCCTACCTACCCCCCTGTCTACAGTGAGGAAGATAAGACCTGGGCAGATACAACGCTAAGTCATTTATCAATAAAAGAGAAAATTGGACAACTTTTCATAGTAACTTCTACAGCCACTAATACACCGAGTACGACTGTTAGAATAGCTGAAGAATTTCAACCAGGAGGTATTCTAATGAGTGGTATTTCTAAAAGTACCTATCAAGAGACGCTTTCCGAATTGCGTTCTGTTACGGCCATTCCATTATTCGAAGCATCAGCGGAACAAACTTCTTTTAACAATCAATTATCTGATTTACCAAATTACCCAGAAAGTACAACCATAAGTGCTTTGAATCGGGAATTTTTGAGTCGTTCTTTAGAAAAGAAGTTAGTAACTGATTTTAAGAAAGAAGGTATTAATTTAAGTTTATCTCCAAGTATTCATTCCTTAGCCGATAACAAGACCAATTATTTTCCTCAATTACAATGTGAGGAATCAGTAACGTTAATGAGTCGGGCTGCGGATAGAGTAGAACGACTACAAGACAAAAAAATCTTAGCCATAGCCAACGCTTTTGATTTTTATGTAGATACTATTCCTGATTCTACTTTAATTAAACAAGGGTATTTGAATAAATACAAATCCTTAGTAATAGGTGGATTGTCAGGAGTAATGCTAAGTGATAAAATTTTCGAGGGAGATTCCATTACGCATCGGCTCCCTGAATTTTATAGGACCTTTTTGAAAAAACACCTTCAATTTGATGGATTGATATTTGGACAAATTACAGAAGAAGTATCTCTGAAGATGTTACTCTATGCAGGAGCCACGGCTTTTGTGGTTCCAGAAAAGGAATTGGCGGTCAATTTCGAAAAATTAAAAGCGTTAATAGCAGAAGGGACGATTAGTGAGTCCATAATTGATGAAAAGGTGCATCAGTTATTGATGGCTAAAAAATGGATAGGCTTAAATGATAAGGTCTACAGCAAACCGGTCAGTTACGCTAGAAATGTCATTAGGAATAATCAAGTTGAAGAATTATACACAAAAGAATTGTTTGAGCATTCTATCATTTTAACAAATAATAGAGACAGTCTCTTACCATTTAAAAAGACTTATGCTGAACAATTTAAAGTTGTACATGTAGGACCAAATAAGCTTCGAAAGTTTCAGAATAGTTTTTTCGATTATGCCAATTGCAGCAGTCATTTGTATCGACCCCAAAAGGATGGAAAAATAAATGGGCTTGCTTTTAATCCAATTCGTAGTGGTGCATACCTGATAACATTAGATGATGTAAATCTAGATAGAATAAAACATAAAGAGTTTATAAGTTCGATTCATAAAATAAGTGAGGACAGTAAAGTGATTATTGTCAATTATGGGAATCCTTATAATTTAAGTTTAATTGATTCTACTATTACTTCCATTCAGGTATTTGAGCGCAATGCGATTACGGAGGTGGCTGTTCCCCAATTGCTCTTTGGTGCTATAGAAGCACGAGGAGCCTTACCGATGGAAGTGGCTAGTTGGTTACCAAAAGGAAAAAGGAGCCTTACCCCAATTTTAAGACTAAAACATACAACGCCTGAGGAAGTAGGCATATCTTCTGATAAATTAGAAGGCATTGACCGTCTTTTTGCGTCTGCAATACGAAGTGGGGCTACCCCTGGTGGTCAAGTATTAGTTGCCAAACAAGGAAAAATCATTTATTCTAAAACCTTTGGGCATCACACTTATGATAAAGTACAAAGGGTGGAGCAATCTGATTTATATGATGTGGCTTCTATCACCAAGACGGCAGCGACAACCTTAGCAGCCATGCGTTTATATGAGGAAGAGGAAATAAATTTAGAAGCTCCTTTAAAAGGACAAATGGAATTGTCTTCTTCATCAACGATTAAAAATATATTACTTAAAAATTTATTTATTCATAAATCAGGCTTACAAAGGAATATGCCTATTTCGGTTTATTTAAATAATCGAGGATACCCTAAAGATTGTACCCCCTATTTTTGTAGGTTTCAGACGGATAAATATTCTTTAAAAATAGCAGAAGAATTTTATTTAGACCCGACCCATCTTGACTCTCTTTATGAAAAGGTGAGTATGTTGCCGAGGAAATATAGAAGTAGAAAATATCTATACAGTGATGTAAATTTTTATATAATCCACCAATTGCTAGAACAGAAAATAGGCTATGATTTAGATGATTATTTGAAGCGACATTTTTACGAGCCACTAGGTTTAAGAAATTTAACTTATAAGCCATTAGAAAGATTGTCACCTGATGTAATAGCTCCTACTCAACAAGATGATTTTTGGAGAAAATCTTTGGTAAGAGGGTATGTACATGACGAATCTGCGGCCATTTTAGGTGGAGTAGGAGGGAATGCAGGCTTGTTTTCGAATGCTGCTGATTTGGCGGTTCTATTTCAGATGTTGTTGCAAGGTGGTGAATATGGCGGTAAACATTATTTATCCAAAGAGACAATAGATTATTTCACTTCCTCTAGGCATGGCAATCATCGAGGTTTAGGATTTGACAAAGCTCGTTATAATTATACTGCTTCAAAATCCGCTTCTCATAAAACGTATGGTCATTCTGGCTTTTCTGGAACTTGTGTATGGGTAGACCCAGAAGAGGAGTTGATTTACATCTTCTTATCCAATAGGGTTTATCCAAATCCAAGAAATGACACGATGAAAAAAATGCGCCTTCGACAACGAATCCATCAGGTAGTCTATGATGCGATTAATGATTCTCGAACGAAGGCTATGGAGGTGAATATGGCGGGGGAATAAAGAAATGTAAAATTTCAAATGTAAAATTCTACATTTAAAAGTTGGAATAGAAAAACCCGAATGGAAAGTTATATCCATTCGGGTTTTTGTATAAATTATAAAGTCTAAAAAGTATTTGATTAAGCTCAAAGTTTGAACTTGAACTTGAACTTGAACTAGGTGCTTTGCCCTACTTTTAGATTTTACATTTATAATTTTCGATTTTAAATTTCCTAGTCTACAACTGTAATCTTCATCATATTCGTTCTATGACGTTGTAGTATCGGCATACTTGCAAGGTTGACAACGGTATCTCCTTTAGCAAGTTCTCCTTTCATTTTCAGAATTTCTGTTACATCAGCGATAGTACCGTCGGTCGTAGTGAACTTATCGTAATAGAAACACTTTACGCCCCAAACAAGATTAAGGGTAGCCAACATGTAATCTTGGTCAGAAAAGATAAAAATTTCTGCTTTAGGACGGAAACTAGATACTTTAAAAGCAGTATATCCAGAAGAAGTCATTCCAATAATGGCCTTTGCATTAATATCTTCAGACAGTTTTGCTGCATTCAGGCACATAGCATCCGAGAAGAAGGTTCTTGATTTTTTAGCTGGTTTAGGTCGTTTTCCGACAAAAGAGAAGTGCTTTTCAGTTTCGGCAATAATCTTATTCATACTTTGCACCACTAAAGTAGGATGTTTACCGACAGAAGTTTCTCCACTAAGCATTACGGCATCTGCACCATCCAAAACCGCATTAGCCACATCGGTAATTTCTGCTCTGGTTGGTGAAGGATTTTCAATCATACTATCCATCATCTGAGTTGCTACGATAACCGGTCTAGAACGTTGGTTACATCTCCGTACAATATCTTTTTGTAAGGTAGGAAGTCTTTCCATAGGCACCTCAATACCTAAATCTCCCCGAGCCACCATAATCGCATTGGAATTAGCGATAATCGCATCAATGGCATCAATGGCTTCAGGTTTTTCAACTTTAGCAATAGTTTTGGCAGGGTGCTTCGCTGCTTTAATTTTCTTGGCTAATCGCTTCATGTCTTTTCCAGACCTCACAAAAGATAAAGCAATCCAGTTAACAGGTTGAGTTAAAATAAAAGCTAAATCTCTTTCATCCTTTTCCGTCATGGAAGGTAAGGATATTTTTGTGTTGGGTAAATTAACGCCTTTATTAGAAGAAAGGACTCCACCAAAGAGTACTTTTAATTTGACGGTATCGGTGCCATTAGTCTCGACTACTTCAAATTCTAGTTTACCATCATCTACTAAAACCTTTTCTCCAACTTGCACATCTTGAGCAAATTGTTGATAGCTCATATAGATTTTCTCCGCATTTCCGATGCATTCTTCGTTGACAAAGGTTAGAATCTGACCCGCTTTAATAGGAAGTTTGTTATTTTCAATTTTTCCTACTCTCAATTTAGGACCTTGTAAATCTGCAAGGATACCAATATATAGGTTATGTTTTTCGTTAATAGCGGTAACATGATTGATAACTTTCAAGTGATCCTCATGTGTACCATGGGAAAAGTTCAACCTAAAGATATTTACACCAGCAGCAGCTAATTCTAATAATTTATCATAAGAACTACAAGCTGGTCCTACAGTTGCAACAATTTTGGTATTTTGATGATCTACTATTTTCATACTTTATTTTTACAGTTTAGCGGAATTACTTGGTAAAAAGAAGGGTAATAAACTAATAATTAGGGTACTCAAAATAAGACTAAGTGTAAAAAGTACAATAATTAAAAGGCAAATGTAATTCTTCTCTTCCAGATTAAAAGTGAAAAGCGCGTTTTTTTTTTCAATTAGTGGACGAATCTGTTTCAGAATTGAAAAAAAGTAAAGGAATAAAGGGGTAATAAAAATAAAAGATTTTCAAAAAAGTTAAAAAAAGTGCCAAACCAAATATAATTAGCTTAATAGTTTAAGATTATGTTAAAATAAGTGACAAGGCCCTAAGTAAACAGTCTATTATTAGGATTGTAGTCCGAATTTAAAATTATACTAAATACTTGGTGTGCTACAAAGGCTATTATGTTGTCTGTTTTTGTAGATGTATTAATAGTTAATAATCAGGTGTTTAGGTATTTAGTTGTAAAAAAAAGAACTTAAACTTTTGGTTATCAAAGGAGTAATGTTTTATTTTGCAGCGCATTTAATTAATCTAAAGTGAATTGATATGTCAAACGTTCAAGAAAGAGTAGCAAAAATTATTGTCGATAAATTAGGAGTCGACGAATCAGAAGTTACTGGAGAAGCAAGCTTTACTAATGATTTAGGAGCTGATTCTTTAGATACTGTAGAGCTGATTATGGAATTTGAAAAAGAATTCGATATCTCTATTCCTGATGAAAGCGCAGAAAAGATACAAACTGTAGGAGATGCAGTTACATACTTGACTGAGCAAACTAAGTAATCAGTAGAGATTAGACAGCAAAAGACATCTTAAAATTGGGAGCAATTGAACAATTAGGCTTGTAAAGGTTTTATACAATCAAGCAAAAAAAATAGTATCTAATTGCTCTTCATAGAACCGTAAAGTATTTACATACTATTGTAGATACTTTGCGGTTTTATAGCTTTAAGATAATACATTTAATTTTCTGAATTAGAAAGCAAGCGCTTTCTGATTGTGAACCTCTATAAAATCATCAATATCTTATGAAAAGAGTTGTTGTAACCGGTTTGGGAGCTTTGACTCCTATTGGCAATACCTTAAAAGAATATTCTGAAGGTCTGAAGAACGGAGTGAGTGGAGCGAATATGATTACCCGTTTTGACGCAACAGAGTTTAAAACTCAATTTGCTTGTGAGGTTAAAGGTTTCGACCCTTCGACCCTAATTCACAGAAGGGAATCACGAAGAATGGACCTTTTTACTCAATTTGCCATTTTTGTTGCCGAAGAAGCAATCCAAGACTGTGGAATAGATTTGGAGAAATTGGATATGGATAGTGTCGGGGTAATATGGGGGTCTGGAATTGGAGGATTAAATGTACTAGAAGAAAATGTAATAGCTCATGCACTTGGAAGTGGTACACCGCGTTTTAATCCATTTATGATTCCAAAAATGATTCCTGACATTGCGCCAGGAATGATTTCTATAAAATACGGTTTTAGAGGACCCAATTATGCGACGGTTTCTGCGTGTGCCTCTTCAACAAATGCTATACTTTCAGCAATGGATGCTATCCGAATGGGGCGTTCAAAAATGATTGTAACGGGAGGTTCAGAAGCAGTTACTTCCCAAACAGGGATTGGTGGTTTTAACGCCATGAAGGCATTGTCCACAAGAAATGATGATTACAAAACAGCTTCTCGACCATTTGATGTAGACCGAGATGGGTTTGTATTAGGAGAAGGAGCTGCTTGCCTTATTTTAGAAGAGTACGAACACGCCAAGAAAAGAGGCGCCAAAATATATGCAGAAGTAATGGGGGGTGGGATGTCTGCTGATGCTCATCACATGACTGCGCCACATCCAGATGGCTTAGGGGCAAAAAATGTGATGAAATTAGCATTAGCTGACGCAAAAATGAACCCTGACGAAATTAACTACGTAAATGTCCATGGAACATCGACGCCTTTAGGAGACGTTGCGGAATCTAAGGCGATAAAAGATGTTTTTGGGGAGCATGCCTATAATCTAAACATTAGCTCAACTAAATCCATGACAGGACATTTACTAGGCGCTGCCGGTGCCGTAGAGGCAGTAGCTGGAATTCTTGCCATAAAAGAGGGATTCATTCCTCCTACAATTAATCACTTCACTGACGATCCTGAGATTGATAATAAATTAGACTTTACCTTTAATACAGCACAGGAAAAGCCTGTAAACGCAATGTTAAGTAATACTTTTGGTTTCGGAGGCCACAATGCCTCAGTAATTTTTAAGAAATTGTAAGTATTTTTTTATAAATTGCAGAGTATTTCAATGGTAAAATCGGTCTATTTCTAGCAAAACCGATATAAATGGAGGTTTTGCTTCCTCAATTATTGAAATTTTAACCATTTAAGTTTAGCTATAAAGTAGCTGAAACCGAGCATTTAGTTTTTGTAGGATGGTTTAAGTATTTAAAATAAACTTTTCTGTAGCTATAATTAATTTTTTTTATAAAAAATTCACTATAGCGCCCAGAATCTTACACTCTGCAGTGAAGCCGCATTCACCGCAAAGTGTTTAAAGGGTATTTTGAATACTTAAACTAGATTTTTCTAATCAATCTGCCTACTTCCCCGAATTAAAAGCTCCACACTTTAAGGTTAAGATATCTTCTTAATTGAAACCATGTTATTCAAAACTGCTAGTATTTTTGAGAAACGATTGATGTCAAAGGTTTGGATAGTATCTATCCAACTAGACTAGTTGTTTGTCATATTGTTTTTTTATTTCCATATCATATAATGAATTTTATGATTAATGGGGTAATTAAGCATTATTTAGGGTAGGCTTTAACCTTATAATAATTAGATTTTAGGACCAGAAGCCAGTAAAAATTAAATTAAGCGTGCTTTTAGTACAAATACTATTAGCAACTACTTTGGTGGTTACTGCTATCAACACTTAAAATCTAATTATTCTAAGTACTTGGACATAATTAAATTTAATTTTTGACTAATTTTTGATTTAGACGAGGCATTTTTTGTAGTAATAGTACAGCTATTGCTACAAAAAATAACATGAGCAAACACGGTTTGTGAACCGCTTGCGGATGGGGTGCCAAAATTGAAAAGTGCCAGTCATAAAATATAAGATAATTGTGTCCACGTACTTATATTTTAAAGCCGATACTAATTTGTTTTCATACTTGCTTGGTGGGATGCGTCTCATCATTTACAGTGATTCTTTTTATTCAAAACATTATTTAGTGTGAGCTTTATTAAGCAGATTTACAATTATTATTTTTCCAAAGACAAAGCATTTACCCACAGATTGAGAGGAATTATTGGCTACACCCCATCAAATTTGGGGCTTTACAAATTGGCCTTTTTCCACAAATCGACCTCTTCCCAAAAAGGATATGCTATTCAAAACAACGAACGTTTAGAGTATTTAGGCGATGCTGTTTTAGGAACTATTGTGGCGGAATATTTATTTAAAAAATATCCAAACAGCAATGAAGGTTTCTTAACAAAAATGCGTTCTAAAATTGTAAAACGAAAATCCTTAAATCAAATTGGTGATAAGATGGGATTAGATGTTTTATTAGCAGAGTATAATAATACTCGCTTAAGTCGGTCGATGTTGGGGAATGCAGTAGAAGCCTTAGTCGGCGCAATTTACGTTGAAAAAGGATACAACAAAACGAAGCAATACGTTGTCAAAAAGATTCTTCGTCGGTATTTGGACATCCATGAATTAGAAGTAACGGATGATAATTACAAAAGTCAGTTATTGGAATGGTCGCAGAAAAATGGACATACGGTGTCCTACAAAGTACTTGCTCGCTACAAATTCGAAAAAAGAGACCGCTTTAAAGTGGCTGTTTTAGTAGATGGTGAAAAAGTAGGAACTGCAGATGATTTCAACAAGAAAAGTGCTGAGCAAATTGCTTCCGAACGAGCTTTATCCCAATTAGGTATAAAGAGCGGAATGCAACCAGCAGCAGTAGCTTAGTAGTTGTTAGTGGTTAGTTGTTAGTGGTTAGTTTTAAATCACTCACCACTAACCACTAACAATTAACCACTTACAACTCACCACTAACCACTCACCATTGTCCTTAAAACTTGCTCCCGATTCAGCGACCGCTGACCGTGCTAAAAAACTAACCACTACTAAATTTTGGCGAGCCTTAGGAGGGAATGCTTCCGTTTTCTGGGGGGAATGTAAGAGTAAAGGTCTAACCTATTATAAAGTAGCCTTCCAAAAAAAGACTCAGACTTTTAAATGCAATTGCGCTAGTAGAAAATATCCATGCAAACATGCCATCGCACTATCTATATTATTGGCCGACCAAACGGATGTTTTTACACGCACAGAAGATTTGCCAGAATGGGTAGCAGATTGGGTACAAAAAGGAGCACCTCCAGCCAAAGACCAAACACCAGAACAAGTGCAGTCCAATGCAGAAAATCGACAGAAGAACTTTTCTAAACGGCTTGACAGGATGGTGTCAGGTTTAGATGAATTAGAAAATTGGTTATTGGATACACTTCGTCAAGGAATAGCAGCTTTAGAACAACAACCTTTCTCTTATTGGACTTCGATTTCCGCTCGGATTCACGATGCGCAATTAAGTGCAATAGGGAAGCGGATAAAAAATATCCCCATACTAATTGGTTCGGATGAAGATTGGCCAGCAAAAGTATTGTCTGAATTAACTGCCTATTATTTATTGATTCGCGGTTTGAGGAAAATGGATGAATTGCCTTTAAATATTCAGCAAGATTTATTGAGTGTGGCGGGGGTGAGTACCAAAAAAGAAGAGTTATTCCAATACGGACAAACGGTCAAAGATACTTGGATGGTACTTGGACAATTAGAGGGAGTAGAAGAAAAATTAAATTTTAGGAGGACTTGGGTGCTTGGATTTGAAACGAACCGTTATGGACTAATCCTTGATTTTGCTTTTGGGCGACATCCCTATTCAGCTAATTATAGAAAGGGAAATGTATTTGTGGGCCAAGTCGTTTTTTACCCTTCGAATGCTCCACTACGGATTGCAGTTAAAGACAAACTCGTTTTAGACCGAAGAGTCAAGCGGATAATAGGTTTTGAGACTTTTACAGAATACCTTACCTTTTATTCGCAAAACTTAGCAGCAAATCCATGGCAAATAGCCTTTCCGTGTAGTCTCGAAGGAATAATTCCGATTATTGAAAAAGACCAATTATTATTATTAGATAAAGACAAAAAAATAATTCCAGTATTTCATAATGAAAAAGCTAAATGGAAAATTTTGGCAGCAAGTGGAGGGCATCCAGTAAATATATTTGGCGAATGGTCAGGAGAAAAGTTACTGCCATTGAGTTTGACCATTGACAACCAATTTATAGCTTTATGATGTTTAGAACTTACCATTTAAATCTTCAAAACTAGAATAGACTTTACTCGAAAAGTTTTCTGAAGGCCAACCGTGTACCGTGTACCGAATAAAGTCTAACTTATTCATTTTTCTTAGTAACTTCTTTAAAATTGGCATTGAAATTGCACCCTATAAGATGCAATAAAGACTACTACTTTTCCTCCCTAACACTACATTTTTATTCATTTTCGACACTACAAAACTAATTCACTTCCCTTTCCCCTTCAAAATTTATTCTAACCCTTTCTATTTGTCAGCGTCGGTTAAAACAAACTGTATTTATGATGCTAGTTCGAACATTTAGCGTAAGTTTATCCCTATTATTTATTTGCTTTTTCTATTCAAATACAGCTTTCGCCCAACTACATACTAAATTACAATGGATGCCTGATAGTAACCTTTGGGGAATATTCGTAAAGCCAGATTCGTCCATTGCGCCTAGTCAAGAAATTTTATTAGGTTCTGGCCAAGTAACAGTAGTTGCACCCACAGGGTTTGAGGTGACGAATATGATAAGTTACATGGGGACTTGGGTATTAAATGCACGAGTGAATAGCCCGATTGAAAATAGAGAAAAGGATTATATTTCATTTGGTATTAGGCTAAGCGAAAGAGTAACCCAATTTGGTCAATATGATGAGACCTTAATCTTGACTTTTAGTTCCATCAATAATGAGTGTCCTTCTTCTTTGTATCTGATAGAAGAAGAAGACCCATTTGTGGTAGTAAGTCCCAATTCCATGAATACCAATCCTGGAAACGATTTACAGATGGTTGACATTGGACGAGGTGCAGCCATATATAGTTATCAAGGAAATTATAATTTAGATGGATGGAATTGCAATGCCATCGAAGCAGACTCAATGACGACTTCTTTAGAAGATATCCGAAGAAGAGAAATGATAAAAGTGTATCCTAATCCATTTGTAGACCAGATAATATTTGAAGCAAAAATGGATGGAAAGAGACCCAATCTTCAAGTAAAAATAACAGACAATATCGGAAGGTTAATCCACAATCAAATAATGACAACAGACCAGTTACAGGTAAATATTCAACCAGAAAATGCTTTATATTTTTATGAAGTAATAGATTTGGACAAAATGGAATTGTTGGAATCTGGAAAGTTGTTTAATAAGAAGTAAAAAGAAGGTAGGTTTAGCTTACCAATAAACAAAAAAGGTACTCAAAAAATAAAGGGCGATGTTTGAAAACATCGCCCTTTTATGTTAAACTCTCTCAATAAATCAAGACCGAATTAGGTTTAGTTAGGGATTTTTAAAGTAAAAGCCTTGATTTATAAGTATTGTCAACATTTTAAGCTTTTGGATATGTTAACTGGATTCCTTTGATAATATATTTACTATAGGTTAATTTCTTCTAGAAAGAAGAAGGAAACTATAAGTTTTTTGAGGTATCTTTAGGTAAAGATTAATTATATGTCCTCCTTCTTTATGATACAAAGATAGGAAGGAGTATAAGTTTATAAAACCCCATAAACATGGGGTAAGCCCCATGTTTTTAAATTATCATCCATAAAACCTCAATTTTTTTCATTTTAGCTGTTGTCTGACACACTTGAGATACCAATTTGGTATAATTTTATTTAATTTTATCGTTACACTAATTACGTTTTAAAATTACAGCCAAATGAAATTTCAAAAGGTACCAAGTCTATTGAAAATAAATTCATTACCTCATTTTGATATGAAACAATTAATAATAATACTTCTTTTTTTTCCAATGACCCTTTGGGGACAACATTTTGAAGCAGGCCTTTTGGTCGGAGGCGCAAATTATTTAGGAGAGCTTTCGAGTAATTCTAGCCAAATAGAATTGAAAGAAACAAACATTGCAGCAGGTGCCTTTGCCAAATACAATATCAATCATCTGATAGCGGTTCGTTTAGGTTTTAATTATGCAAGTATTTCAGGAGCAGATAGCAACTCTGGAAACACAGATATTATTAACCGAAACCTTAATTTCCGTTCTGATATTTATGAAGGTAGTTTGATTGGGGAATTTAATATATTAGGTTATCAGCCTTATAATTATACGTCTACTTTTTCTCCTTACCTATTTGGTGGTATCTCGTTTTTTCAGTTTAATCCTCAAGGGGATTTAAATGGTCAATTATACGATTTGCAACCTTTAGGAACAGAAGGGCAAAATTTGGAAGCCTTTCCAGAAAGAACACCTTACAAATTGAATCAGTTTGCTATTCCATTTGGTATTGGCTTTAAATATACGCTTACGGAGACGCTAAACTTGGGTCTGGAAATTGGGGTTAGAAAATTATTCACGGATTATATTGATGATGTGAGCCTAACCTATCCTGGCAATGATGCATTTGCAGGAGAGGGAGCGACTTTAGAAACGATACAGTTAAGTAACCAAGGTGCAGCAAATTTTGGTAACAATGTTGCGGGACTGGCGAGAGGAGATAATAATCCAAACGACTGGTATTTTATTACAGGGATTACGATTTCCTTTAATTTTTTAGACAACGGCTTGATTGGTGGTCGAAAGCGGTCTAAGGGGAGTAAAATGGGCTGTCCTACTTTTTAAGCTTACAATAGAATTAGAAACGAGGGATAAATAAAGTACACATCTTCAGCTTTAAGACTTTTGTTTCAGTTGGATTTAAAAAAACGGGATTTATGTTGATATAATGAGCGTTTTTTTTAGGTCAAATGGGGCAGAATGATAAAGATTAGTTGTAGACTTTATTTGTGACCCTGAACTAAATACAAAACACCATCATGCTAAAACCGAACTTAAGTATTCTGCTCTTATTATTTTATGTTTGTGGCTTTTCTCAAGTATCTAGCAATGTAAACTTAAAAGGAAATTGGGATGATAACAGTTTGGCTGTGCAGAGCGGATTATCTTATAATGATATTTGGGGATATACGGACGAAGAGTTTAAGGAATATGGTATTATAGGTTCGTTAGATTACACGCATTTTATAGACATCAATGACCCCGAAAACCCTACCGAAATAGCTAGAATAGCAGCTCCTAGTCGTTCTTTATGGAGAGATTTTAAAACTTATTTGCATTATGGGTATGGAGTGTCCGACAATTCAGGAGGAAGATTGCAAATATTTGATTTGTCAGACCTGCCGAATACTGTTAGTACCGTTTTTGATAGCAATATTTTTTTTTCGAGCTGCCATAATATATTTATTGATGAAAAAAATGGCCGACTCTATGCCGTTGGCACTAATAGAGCGAATATTGTGGTATTAGATATAATGACGGACCCTGCTAATCCTACCTTGCTGGCTAATATGAATTTAACTGATGGTTATATTCACGATATGTATGTGAGAGACCATATAGCCTACGCATCCCATATCTACCGAAGTAAATTGACCGTATATGACCTTAGTGATTTAAGTGCTATAATTACCTTAGGAAGCATTTCGGGGTATGTAGATGCGGGATTAAATCATAGCAATTGGCTTTCAGAAGACGGGACAGTGATGGCTATGGCAGATGAAAATCATGGGTTGTCCGTCAAAATAGTTAACACCGCAGATTTAAGTGATATGACGGTCATCGGGACGTTAAAATCTACCTTAGAAGCCGCCAATGCCACTAATAGTATTGCGCACAATCCTTTCATTATTGGTAATGATTATGTGGTCATTTCTTATTATCATGAAGGGGTACAAATTTATGATATATCAGACCCTACTAATCCTGTAAAGGCAGGTTATTATGATACACAGCCTAATAATACCAACTATAGTGGGTATCAAGGAAGTTGGGGTGTTTATCCTTTTTTTCCTTCCAAAAACATTATTGCTTCAGATATCAATAATGGGCTTTTTGTCATTAGACCCACCTTTGACATGGATTATTGCAGAGCTAATTTGTATTCTGCTAGAGTGGTGGAGGCTGGAGAAAATATCGAAACGAATAGTAGCGAAGCGATTCATTTGAGAAATGGCTTCCATGCAAAAGCGGGTAGTATTTTTAGCGGGCATATTGAAGATTGTACAACTCCTTTTTCCATTACAGGAAATGTGAATAAAACGGAGACAGAAGTAGCAATAGAAAAAGTCGAACCGAATAACCCATTGCTGATAAACAAAGCCTTGACCACAGCCGTACGAGTTTACCCAAATCCATTTATGCAGGAGTTTACCATCCTCCTAAATGAATCGTCCATATCTATTTCTTCTATCCAGTTAATCAATAATTTGGGACAAGAGATACCAATAGAAGTTGAGACCTGTGGCCCGCATTGCTTTAGAATCAGTAATGATAACCTTGTCAATGGCATTTATACCGTAGTGATCAAGCAGGGTAGCGATATTCTAGAAATGAAAAGAATGGTGAAGTTATAGAGATTTGTTGGTGAAGGTAGAGCCATATAGAAATTAGGGTTTGCTTTTAACCAAATCTTAAATCATATATCTGTATGATTAGTAGAGGTGTTCGTTCAATTTTGATGGATTTATGATGCCTGCCTGTCCGGTAGGCAGGTATGAATTTTGATGTATGATTTATGATTTCGATTCGCCCTAGAGCAACCATTTAGAGATTCTGAAAATACGGATTCAACAAAAGTTCAAAGGGGCGAACACAACCCGTGTCCGCCCCTTCGCGTATCATATAATAATTAATGTGAATTAGCTTTTCTTGATAAACTTACGCTCTTTGATTCTAGATTTCTTACCAACTAAATCACGTAAGTAATACAACTTCGCTCTTCTTACCTTACCACGCTTAAGTACTTTTAAGTCTGCGATAGCAGGAGAACTCAAAGGGAAGATTCTTTCTACGCCAACACCATTAGAAATCTTTCTAACAGTAAAGGTTTTCGTAGCACCATTACCTCTAATTTGAATAACGTCTCCTCTATAAATTTGGATACGTTCTTTTTCACCTTCCTTAATTTTTAGAGAAACAGCTACGGTATCACCTGGGCGAAATGAAGGTAATTCGTTTTTATTAGCCATTTGCTCTTGTACAAATTTTAGTGCATCCATCACTATAACATTTTAATTAAAAAAAAGAGGTCGGGTAAGATTTTCGCTATGCCGACATTATTTTTAGATTTTGGAATTGGAAACGCAAAAATACGTTTCTCATAAAATGAGTGCAAAAGTAAGACATTTATATTAATAAAGCACTAAAATTCAATATAATTATGTCAAACTTCACTAAAAAATTCCCCATTTCTATGGACTAAGCCACTTCCTCTTCTTCTAACTGCGCCAAATATTTATTCAAAGGCTCATGATGTTTAGTAATTGCGACTCGACCTGAACGAGTAAATTCATAAATACCAATCTCTTCTAAGACGCGTAATAAGGCCTCTGTTTCTTCTTGATAGCCTGTTTTTTCAATCACAATATAATCCTCTTCTATTTCCAAGATTCGAGCATTATGCTTTCTTACCAAAGATTCAATGTGATTACCTTTTAGGAAAATCGCAGCAGGTAATTTATATAAAGCGACCTCTTGGTAAACAATTTCATCAGATTCATAATAGAATGCCTTTAAGACATCTACTTGCTTATCCAATTGTTTAACCAATTTTTCCACCATATCTTCTGTAACGGTTACCACAATGATAAAACGGTAAATCCCTTCAATAGAAGACTTCGAGGTAACTAGACTTTCAATATTGATATGTCTTCTTGTAAAGACCGTAACGATACGGCTTAATAAACCGACCATATCTTCAGAGAAAACGGATATAGTATATTCTTTTTTCATTTTTGAAAATTAGGGAGGTATGTATTGATGCTTATCTTCCCGAAAATCCTCCAAGAGGGAAGGCATTTTTTTAATTTAAAATGTAAAATTAGGGATTTTAAGAGAAATAATGAAGTATCTTTTTTCGATAAAATTTTAAGATTTGCACGAGCTTTCTCCTTCTCTGGAGGGGGCTGGGGGGAGGAATTTTTGATATAAATATGATTTTTTGATTATTTATTCCACCCCCCGACCCCCGCCAGGGCTGTTAAGAAACGCAATAAAAATAAATTTAGATTCTCGTCAAAGAAATAAGATAACTAAGTGGTTCACTTTAAACCGCACTGGCTTTTGCCAAGAGGCAAAAAGAGCGTAAGCCACTTAATTTTTTGACTCTAAAGAATCTGAATTTATTTTTATCTTACTATCATATATCACTCATCACTCATAATTCATCACTCATAACTACTCCAATCGGATATCCCCAATAGAAGCACCACTTGGTACCATTGGGAAAACGTTCTCTTCTTTTTCCACTCTGACGTGTAATAGATATGGCCCATCATGGTCCAACATTTCTTTTATGGCTTTTTTCAATTGCTTTGGCTTACTAATGGTTTTACCTTTGACCCCAAATCCTTTAGCGATAGTAACAAAGTCAGGATTAACTAATTCTACCGAAGAGTAGCGTCTATCATAGAATAATTGCTGCCATTGGCGCACCATTCCCAAGTAATTATTATCCAATAAAAGAATTTTGACCCCCACATTCCATTGGGCACACATACCCAATTCTTGAATGGTCATTTGAAATCCACCATCTCCACAAACACAGATGACTTCTCGTTTTGGGTCGGCAAATTTTGCACCGAAGGCTGCTGGTAAGCCATAGCCCATCGTACCTGCACCACCAGAAGAAACCCAAGAGTTAGGCGTATTGTATTTGTAATATCGAGCGGCAATCATTTGGTGCTGTCCAACGTCCGTAGCGACAATAGCTTTTCCCTTGGTTTGGTCAGAAACTTCTTTGATTACTTGCCCCATTTTTATTTCTCCTTTAGGGGAAGCTTTGGTATCTCTATCAATCACCTTGGCTTTTTCAATCTTTTCTGCTGCTCTAAACTCTTTCAACCATTTGGTATGCTTACGCTTCTTAACAAGTGGAATTAACTTGGTAATTGCCTCTTTTGCATCTGCCACAATCGGCACATGCGCATGGACATTTTTATTAATTTCCGATGGGTCGATTTCAATATGGATGACTTGAGCTTGTTTTGCATATTTATCCAGATTACCCGTAACTCGGTCGTCGAACCGCATCCCGATAGCAATCAGTACATCACATTCATTAGTTTTGATATTAGGCCCATAATTCCCATGCATGCCCAACATACCAGTATGCAAAGGGTGGTCATTTGGGAAAGTACCTAAACCATGAATCGTACAGCCTACAGGAATCCCTGTTTTTTCAATCAACTCCACAAACTCTTTTTCTGCACCTGCAATTTGGATACCATGACCTGCTAAAATATATGGTTTTTTAGCTTTATTGATAAGCTTTGCTGCCGCCTCTAAAGCTGACTTTTTAGGCTTCAACTTTGGTAAATAAGTTCGGATTTTAGTCATTTTTTCATAATGAAAATCCAACAACCCATTTTGAGCATCTTTGGTAATATCAATAACTACTGGTCCTGGTCTGCCCGTATTGGCAATATAAAACGCCTTGGCAAATACTGCAGGAATTTCTTCAGGTTTGGTAATCTGATAATTCCATTTGGTGATAGACATGGTACAACCAATCACATCCGTTTCTTGGAAAGCATCTGTTCCTAAAACCCCACTAAATACTTGTCCCGTGATACAAACCAATGGCACAGAGTCCAGATAAGCATCTGCAATTCCCGTTGCTAAATTCAGTGCTCCTGGCCCTGAAGTCGCAATACAAGCCGCCGTTTGACGAGTGACTCTAGCATGACCTTCTGCCGCATGAATGGCACCTTGTTCGTGTCGTGCTAGGATGTGTTGCAGCTGGTCTTGGTAGCTATACATCGCATCATAAGTTGGCATGATAGCTCCACCTGGATACCCATAAATGGTCGTAATACCTTCTGCAATTAGACACTTGACGACTGCTTCCGCGCCTTTAATTCTTTCTGTCTGGATTGGCTTGTCCGTTTTTGCAGCTTGACCGTTTTTGGCAGCATCTGCTTTGTGTTGTACTTTCATTATAATAGTTGATTAATTATTAATGATTAATTATTGGGTATAGGTAGCCAACCCAAGAATCAATCAATCAACAAATAATTAATAATTAATTTTTAAAACTCATCCGTCACGCAGCCTTCGCTGGCAGACGAAACGTTATGCATATATTTTCGCAAAATACCGTTAGTCGCTGGACTTTTCGGTGCTTTCCACGCTTTTCTTCTGGCTTTGATTTCTTTCTTGGTAATGTGTGCTTTAATACTATTCTTTTTAGCATCAATAGTGATTTTATCACCGTCTTTTAGCAAGCCAATCAACCCACCAACTTGGGCTTCTGGCGTGATATGTCCAACTACAAATCCATGTGTCCCACCAGAAAAACGACCATCCGTAATCAAGGCTACTTTTTTGCCTAAGCCAGCTCCCATAATAGCGGAAGTTGGTTTCAGCATTTCTGGCATTCCCGGTGCTCCTTTAGGGCCAGAATAGCGAATAACAATTACGTCACCTGCTTTAATTTTACCGCCGACGATAGCTTTATTGGCAGCAGGTTCGCCATCAAATACCTTAGCGGTTCCTTTGAAAACTAAGCCTTCTTTACCTGTAATTTTGGCAACGGAGCCTTCTTCTGCTAAATTACCATAAAGGATTCTTAAATGACCAGATTCTTTGATTGGGTCATCAAAACCATGCACCACTTTTTGACCTTTTTTCAAACCAGGTAAATCTTTTAGGTTTTCTGCTAAAGTTTTACCCGTTACGGTCATACAAGTTCCGTCGATATATCCTTCTTTTAAAAGTAACTTTAAAACCGCAGGAACACCACCTACTTTATATAAATCTTCCATCACAAATTGACCACTTGGTTTCAAGTCCGCCAAAAATGGCGTTTTATCGCTAATCATTTGGAAATCATCAATGGTCAATGGCACACCAACAGATTTTGCCATGGCAATCATGTGTAGCACGGCATTGGTAGACCCACCTAAAACGGTAATTAACGTCAAGGCATTTTCAAAAGCTGCCCGCGTCATAATATCTCTAGGTTTGATGTCCTTCTTTAATAAGTTTTTCATCGCCTTCCCAACTCTATTCATTTCCTGCGCCTTATCCTTACTCACTGCTGGGTTAGAAGAACTATAAGGTAAACTCATTCCCATTGCCTCGATAGCCGAGGACATGGTATTAGCGGTGTACATTCCACCACATGCACCTGCGCCCGGGCAAGCATTTTTGACAACTGCCCGAAAATCTTTTTCTGTAATATCACCCGCTACTTTTTGCCCTAAAGCTTCAAAAGCAGAAACGATGTCTAATTTTTTATCCGCCACACATCCCGGTTGAATGGTTCCGCCATACACCAAAATACTTGGTCGGTTCAGACGACCCAAAGCCATCATTGCCCCGGGCATATTTTTATCACAACCTACGACCGCCACAATGCCATCATACCACTGTGCAGAAGCCACTGTTTCAATAGAATCGGCAATAATATCTCTAGATACTAGAGAAAACCGCATTCCAGAAGTTCCCATAGACATCCCGTCACTGACCCCGATAGTATGGAAAATTAAGCCAATCAACTCTTCTTTATTGACCCCTTTTTTAATGTCTTTGGCTAAATCATTGAGGTGCATATTACAAGGGTTGCCCTCCCATCCTGTACTTACAATTCCGATTTGTGCTTTCTTTAAGTCTTTGGTAGTCAGACCAATAGCGTGTAGCATGGCCTGTGCACCAGGTAATTCATCGTTCTGTGTAAGTGTCTTGCTGTACTTGTTTAATTTTGACATACTAGGTATTAATAGTGGTTTTTAGTTACAAATAAGGTCTTGTTTTGGTTGATTGATTAGGGATTGTTTTTCAAAGGTATTTTAGTGTATTATATTTTGTAGTCTTTTTATTGGTTTTATTACGATGGGTAATATTATGGATTACATTTTGTTAGTGCTTAGTTTAAATTTATTGCA
>CALLVC010000005.1 GCA_938010785.1 uncultured Saprospiraceae bacterium | reverse complement strand
TTATTAAATCTAGGACTTTCTGAAAAAGTAACTCAAACGATTATTAACTTTCGTTCTAAAGGAGGGCAATTTTGGAAGAAACAAGATTTGAAGAAAATTTATGGATTAGCAGAAGAAGATTACTTGACCCTAGCACCTTATATTGAAATTTCTCGAACCAAGCAGCAAGTTTCGGAAAAGACAAACATACCTGATGATATTCCTAAAAGTTTTTCAACAGAAACGGTATTCAATGTAGACATAAATAATAGTAGTGTAGAAGATTGGAAAAAATTACATGGGGTAGGAGACATAACAGCCAAACGGATAGTAAATTTTAGAGATAAACTTGGTGGATTCACGTCTATTGAACAAATTAAAATGACCTATAATGTGCCAGATAGTGTCATAGAAAAAGTAGCCACACAATTAGTTGTAACACCGATTCCTAACAAAATTCCAATCAATACTATTGCGGCAGAGGAGTTAAGTTTACACCCTTATATCAAAACAAAGCAAGCTCATATTATCATCAATTATCGAATAAATCATGGGCCTTACCAAAGTATGGAAGACTTATACAAAGTAAAAGCGTTAAAACCAGTGTTTTTTGAACGAATTCAACCCTACTTATCTTTTGAGGAAATAGAAATTGCGAATGACTAGAATTCGTCGATAATTTTTCTTGATTTGCCGAGCAAATTAGGAAAATTTGCTAAATAAAATTAATTTGAATATTGTAAAAATGATTGTTCACCATTTAAACAATTAAGAAAATATGGGTGCCATTTTTTTAATGATAGTATTAACCTTAGGTTTAGGAACTTTTGGTTTTTGGATATATGCTTTAATAGAAATTATTTCAGACGAATACAAGAATGATACAGATAAAATCATATGGTTTTTATTAGTCTTTTTTCTGCCTTTTGTTGGGACCATTATCTATTATTTTTCTGGTAGAAATAGGATAAGTTTGCCAAGAGAGGACGAGTATGTTTAAGCCCTATTAAACGATAGATTGTTGAAGATTTACTATTTTAGTTATCTGATTTAGATAAACTCAAATTAAAACCGAAAAAAGCTGCCCATACGGGTGGCTTTTTTTATAGCTTTGCATTTTTTTTAGAAAAAGAGAGATATGTTGACAACAACTGTAAAAGCTAGTAGTGTATCTAATTTAACGGATGCTCGATATTTTGCCGCTTGGCATGTCGAGTGGTTGGGTTTTGATTTGACGACGAGTGGTTTAGAGAGGTTACCTTTAATACAAGTTAAAGAAATTAAAGATTGGATAGAGGGACCGAAAATAGTGGGCGAATTAGAAGTATTAGATATTGAAGAGAGCCAGCAAATTATTAATTTTTTAGAATTGGAATGTATTCAAGTAGGGATGCATACCCCGATTGAGTATTTTAATAGTTTAACAGTATCAACTATTATTAAAGAGGTCATTATCGAATCGACCACCACTTACTCGTCTTTAAAGAAACATTTAGATACCTATTTTGACTATGTTGATTATTTTCTAATTGATTTTAGTAAAAATAATATTAATTGGGATTCTTTAAAAGAAGGGACGGGCAGTCTAACTCAGCAGGAACTAAAAGATGTTTGTAGTCAATACGAAGTATTTTTAAGTCTAGATTATTCTGATAAAAATACAATAGAAATAGTGGCAGAAATAAATCCTTTGGGGCTAATTGTAAAAGGAGGTATAGAAGAAAAAGTAGGGTTTAAATCTTTTGACGAATTAGATGAAATATTTGAGTTGTTGGAAGAAGAAATATAGGAAAGAATACTTAAGAAAAATAAGGCAGCCCCTCTTTAAAATTTCATACGTTGAATAAAAACTAGTGAGAATAACAAGGGGCTGCTTTTAGTATTTAAGTCATTAAGCTATACACCAAACGAGGCACTCTAATATTCCGCTGCCTGAGCCTCGATTTTTTTTTAATAATTTTATCGATGATTTTTTTCTCAGTTCTATTAACTAGTAATTGGTTAATTTAACTACTTTTAATGTGTCGCTATTGAGCGAGCATTCAAATACACTGTAATATCGAGACCTGACTTTAAAATCTATAGACTTTTATTTATATACCACCACAGATGAAGGAAAGAATCAATAAGGTAATGCGTTGGTATTTGAAACAACGGATTGGACGGATTCAAAAATTCATAAAAACACCCCATGAAGTACAATCCCAAGTACTAAGAGACCTCATTGCCGCTACTAAGCATACGGAGTGGGGGAAAACGTTTGGATATGGTTCCATAAAATCTGCCGAAGATTTTGCGAAACAAGTACCTGTTTCTAATTACGATGATTTAAAACCTTACATTCAGCGGATGATGCATGGGGAAAAAGATATTTTATGGGGAGGGCAAGTCAAATGGTTTTCTAAATCTTCAGGGACGACAAATGATAAAAGCAAATTCATACCAGTCACAGATAAAAATCTTTTTTCCAATCACATAAGAGGCAATTGGGACACGATGTCCATGTTGTATCATAATAAGCCCGATGCGAGAGTTTTTGCGGATAAAAATCTATTATTAGTTGGTAGCTTAGATGCCTATGAGGAATATCCTAAAACAACTATTGGTGATATTTCTGCGATAATGGCTCATCGAATGCCAGCAGTTGGTCGCCCATTTTATGCGCCTGATTTTAAGACAGGTTTAATGAGTGAATGGGAAAAAAAAATTGAACGAACAGTTGAATTAACAAAGGATGACGAAAGCCTCTATATGATTGCTGGAGTTCCTACATGGAATATCGTTTTGTTTAGAAGGTTATTGGAAGTAACAGGCAAAGAACATATTTTAGAAGTCTGGCCAAATTTAAGTGTATATGTCCATGGAGGTGTAGGATTTGCTCCCTACAAAGAACAATTTAAGCAGTTTCTACCAAAAGATGATTTTGTGTATACCGAGGCATATAATGCTTCTGAAGGTTTTTTTGCAACTCAACAATTTCTAGGAGATGAAGACCTCTTGCTTTTATTGAATAATGGGGTCTATTATGAATTTTTACCAATGGAAGAATGGGATAGTGAAAATCCAATTGCCATACCATTAAAAGATGTAGAAATAGGCAAAAATTATGAGATGCTCATTAGTACCAATGCAGGATTGTGGCGGTATAAAATTGGTGATACCGTTACGTTTACATCTAAATATCCTTATAAAATAAAAATTACAGGTCGGACGAAGCAATTTATTAATGCTTTTGGCGAAGAGGTAATGGTTGAAAATACCGACAAAGCGGTGGCTTTGACTTGTGAAGAGACGCGTTCTATTGTTTCTGAATATACAGTTGCCCCCATTTATTTTACCAAAAATGGAAAAGGGGGACATCAATGGTTAGTGGAGTTTGAAAAAGAGCCCGAAAATATATTAGACTTTACGAAAAGATTAGATAAAAATTTACAGACGATTAATTCTGACTATGAGGCGAAGCGTTATAAAAGTATGGCATTAGAGCAATTACGCTTAGCGGTTTTACCTAAAGGGACTTTTCATGATTGGATGCGTTCCAGAGGCAAATTCGGTGTGCAAAATAAGATACCTCGTTTAGCCAATCATCGGAATTATTTGGATGATATACTAAGGGTAATGAAGAAGAATGTATAATGTCTAATCCATTGTAATATCTAATTTAGGGTTTGAGTTCAGGGAAATCGGGTCGTATTGATAATAAGGAGTAGTTGATTTTTCTGTTGCATTAATTTCATAGGCTCCTCCATTTTTTATATCTCTATACCTAATGTTTGAGTCTTCACATATTATTTTCCATTTTTTGATAAACCAATTAGCGTTAGATCCATCGAAAATAAGTGCTCTAAATTTATAGTGCTTTGTAAGTTGCGCTAAGGTTATTTTAGGATTATTTTGTAGAACTAAATAATCACACTCGAAGCGATGCTCATCGCTTGTGTTTTCAGGAAGTTGCTTGTCAATTAATCCTATTCTAATATTATTAAATTGGAATAGATGTCCTCTTTTAATCAAATTATCTACGTCAAAGTTAACTTCATCAATAGCAGTAATTTTTTTAATGCCTTTTGCCAAACGATTATTTTTTAGGGTATACGTCTGTTGATTTTTGGATAAACTATTTCCGCCCAAAGTATAAGTAGTTTGCCCATCTATAAAATCAATAACGCTATTATGGAGAACGGAATAAACAACAATTTTTTGCTGATAGTTTTGTTGGTATTTAGTATTAAATTGGACACAAGAAACCAATAATAAACAGGTAGCGATACCCATCAGCCATCTAAACCTATAAGTCAAAAGTAACATCGCAATACTTAAGATGATACCATAAAATAACATCACCTCTAATTGACTTATCCAAAATCCCGAAAAAGTAGAAAATGGGAGTTCTTGAATAGCATGTATTAAAAAATTTTGAAGACTAATAAGATTCGTAAGAAGAGCGCCTATAATGGAGGAAAGGAGCCCACTAAATCCATGATTCAGCAAAAGAAGGATGCCTAGTTTCATCAATATCCCTGCGAAGGGAATCACAAAAAGACCAGATAGCCAAAAGTAAGTTGGAACTTGGTGGAAATAATATAAAACCAATGGGAAAACAGCCAACTGAGCACTAATGCCTACTATTGTTAATTGCCAAGCATTATAAAGTATTACATTTTTCGGAACCCAGAATGCTATAAATTTTGGTGCAAAAAATACAATGCCAATAACAGCTAAAAAAGAAAATTGGAAACCTACATCAAATAGTGCATAAGGGGCAGTTACTAAAATAAAAAAAGCAGCGATAGCCAAAGCGTTATAAATATTTACGTCTCTCTGCAAAGTCCATCCAATATTTAATGCACTGAATAGAATAGCTGCCCGTTGAACGGAAGGAGACAATCCGGTTAAAAAAGCAAATAACCAAATGCAGGTCAATACCAATCCTAGTTTAATCCATTGCCAAACACGGTTTTTATAAGGGAGTAATTGAAGTAGAAATAGTAAAAAACTACTGATAATACCTACGTGTAAACCAGAAACTGCTAAAACATGAATAGCCCCACTTTCACTATATGCGGTTTTTAAATTTTTATTTAATTTGTCTTTAGAACCAAGAATTAAGGCAGCTGCAATAGCGAGCTCTTCTTCTGATGGAATATATTTTTCAAGAACAGCTAAATAATGATTTCTGGTTTGGTAAACTATTTGCCAAAGGGGATTCCCTTTATTTTCTGAAATTATGTGCCATTTTTTAGGCCCTGCAAATAATTGGAAATGAATATTTTGAAAATGGAGGTAATTCTTGAAATCAAAAGCATCAGGATTTTTAATTGATTGGATAGGGCGAATAGTACTTTTAATCAATAATTGGTCTCCATATTTTAGAGCGGCAGCAGGTTCATTTTTAAGATAGGCTACTATTTTTCCATTACAAGGTTTGATGTTTTGGGGTGTCGTACCGGTTGCCTGAGTAGTTAATTCAACTTTTATTCGACCATTTTTTTCCGAAGGTACTTTGTTAATAATGCCAATAATAAGATTTTCTTCCGCTATAGACTGTTTAAAATGTTGCGCATCATGAAGGTCATTCTGATAATAGGTCAACTGATAGCCTAAAAGAAATAAGAAGAAATTTATAGCTAAACCAGCTACCCACCGTTTTGAATAAGTTTGTAATTTTTGTCTAAAATAAACTAGACTAAGGAAAGAGATAAATAATAGAATATTTAGCGAAGAATGATGTATCGCTAAATGATTAGCCAGGAAAATTCCTAGCATAAGTGGAAGGACGAAGCGTAGAAAAGGCAGAGCCTTCCAGTTCACTTCTGGTGGTGTTAGTTTTCTCAAGTCTGTGAATGTGTAGGTTCTAGTAAATGTTTTTTAACTTCTTTACCAAATTTGAAAGTGGGTACAGGGGGCTCACTTTTATAGAGTTATAAAACAATAGAATTCCACACTTTTGAGGTTATTTTTTTCTCAATTCAAAGTTTTTACCCAGATAAACTTTTCGAACCATTTCGTCGGCGGCCAATTCTTCCGCAGTTCCAGCTTTCAAGATATTTCCCTCAAACATCAAGTAGGCTCGGTCGGTAATCGATAAAGTTTCTTGGACATTATGGTCGGTGATTAAGATACCAATATTTTTTGTTCTTAGTTTATTGACAATACCTTGGATGTCTTCTACCGCAATGGGGTCAATACCGGCAAAAGGTTCATCCAGTAAAATAAATTTAGGGTCAGTAGCTAAGGCACGAGCGATTTCCGTTCGGCGACGTTCTCCACCAGACAAAGTATCCCCATTACTTTTTCTGACCTTTTCTAAATTAAATTCATCAATAAGACTTTCTAATTTCTCAGCTTGTTCTTGTTTAGTTAAATCCGTCATTTCTAATACGGCGCGCAAATTATCTTCTACGCTTAATTTTCTAAAAACGGAAGGTTCTTGAGGTAAATAGCCAATTCCTCTTTGCGCTCGCTTGTACATAGGTAAGCTCGTAATATTTTCTTGGTCTAAAAAAACATTACCTTCGTTGGGTTTGATAAATCCTACGACCATATAAAAAGTAGTCGTTTTTCCGGCACCGTTTGGCCCCAGCAAACCAACGATTTCGCCTCGGTTTACTTCTACAGAAACGCCTTTTACGACGGTTCTACGACCATAAATTTTTACTAACTGCTCTGACCTTAATTTCATATAATTGGATTGATTTCCAAAAATAAAAAATAAACGATGAATAGAAGCATAAACTAAACTATTTAGAGGTTAATAATGCGTTAAAGCAAACCAATATAAAATTGTAATTTTGCATTCTATTTTGATAGTGTTAAATAAAGTCAATTACTATATACTACTTTTTTAAACACATAGTCACGTAGTTCAGATAGTTTTTAAGTCAAGATGCGTATAAAACTATATGCGCTATGTGAAGCAACTATGTGACTATGTGTTTAGACATACTCTTAGTATTTAATAATCTGACATTGTCAAACTATTTTGAAAAGTTTAAGAATAAAAATAAATGGCTACAGAAAATACAAAGCGTACAGATGTTAATCAATTAGGAGAATTTGGCTTAATTAACCATTTGACTAAAAATATAAAACTCCAAAATGGTTCTTCTAAAAAAGGGATAGGCGATGATGCGGCAGTCATTGATAACGGACAATTGCAAACGGTCGTTTCTACAGATATGTTGGTAGAAGGTATCCACTTTGATTTGATGTATTCTCCATTAAAGCATTTGGGGTATAAGTCGGTAGTAGTAAATGTGTCGGATATATATGCGATGAACGCCATTCCAAAGCAAATTACCGTTTCCTTGGCGCTCTCCAATCGTTTTTCAGTAGAAGCATTGGAAGAATTTTATGCAGGCGTTCAAGCGGCTTGTGATAAATATAATGTGGATTTGGTGGGAGGAGATACTACCTCTTCACCTAAAGGATTGTATATTAGTATTACGGCGATAGGGCAGGCGCCAGCTGAAAAAATTGTCTACAGAAATACGGCAAAAGAGGGGGATATTATTTGTGTAACAGGCGATTTGGGGGCAGCTTATTTAGGTTTACAGTTATTGGAAAGAGAAAAACAATTATATCTTTCTAATCCAGGAGTTAAAGCCGATTTGGAAGGACAAAATTATTTGGTAGGTCGACAATTAAAACCAGAAGCCAGAAAAGATATTATTGAGCTATTTGGTAAAAATAATTTAGTGCCGACTTCGATGATAGACATATCAGATGGTTTAGCCTCAGAGATATTTCATCTATGTACGCAGTCGAAGGTAGGGGCATTTATTGAGGAGAAGGGAGTACCGATTCATGATGATACACAGTTAATGGCTATTAAATTTAAATTAGACCCGATTACTTGTGCGTTGAGTGGGGGAGAAGATTATGAATTATTGTTTACCATAGCTCCGAGCGATATTGATAAGGTGAAATTTTTACCAGATTTGTATATAATAGGAGATATCGTAGCAGAAAAGGATGGTGTGAAATTACATACAACTGGTGGAAACATTCATCCGATTAAAGCGCAGGGATGGCAGCATTTTGGTTAGTAGCGCCAAGCTCTGCTTGGTTCGGGATGTAGATTTCACCAAGCAGAGCTTGACACTATTGGCATTAAAGCAATTCTTTGATAATCTCACCCATTTTTTTACCACTTTCATTGGCTACTTCAATCATTTCTTCTACCGTAGAAGATTGAATATTCTCAGTAGGATAACATTTATTAGAAACCACAGAAATAACCATAATTGGGAGGTTACTATGTTTTGCCACGATAACCTCAGGCACGGTGGACATCCCGACCACATCTCCTCCGATTCGATGCAAGAAGTTGTATTCCGCAGGTGTTTCTAAATTAGGTCCAGCTAAAGCAACATAGATGCCCTCATGCGCTCTAATTCCTTTTTTGGTTGCAATATCAATTGCTTTTTGATTCAAATTCCTATCATAAGTATCCAACATTTCTGGGAATCGAGGACCTAATCGTTCATCATTGACTCCTCTTAAGGGGTTTTCTGGTTGCAGATTAATATGGTCTTTAATAAAAACTAAATCACCCACAAAAATATGTGGACTGGTACTTCCGGAAATATTAGAAATGAATAAACGCTGGATACCTAAAAATTTTAGCACTCTAATCGGAAAGGTCACTTGTTTCATAGAATAGCCTTCGTAATAGTGAAAGCGACCAGCCATTGCTACGACTTTATGACCGTATAAGTAGCCAAGGATTAATTTTCCTTTATGTGTCTGAACAGTAGAAATAGGAAAATGGGGAATATCTTGATAATCAATTACCGCAACTTGCTCAATGTCATCGGATAAAGCACTGAGGCCTGTTCCTAAAATAATTCCATACTTAGGTTGAAATTGAACAACGTCCTGAATGTATTTTACAGCCTCTTGTATATCGTCGTAAAGCATTTATTGTATAGTTTTTGTCGTCGCCTATCGAATAACAGAGATAGGCATTTGTTTATCAAAATTTCCTTTAATCACAGGAGATTGTCTGCTACCAGTATAACTTCGCACATTATGATAAGTAAAGTCAAAAAGTTCTTGTACCGAAACGATATTATCATTATTTCTATCAGCTTCGCCTTTTAAGCCTTTTATCAAAAAATGACTAAAAACACCTTGTCGAAGACCAGAAGATTCTAAAGAGGTTTCTGAAGACTTCGAAGATAAGATGAGGGCAGAACCTGGACTAGATTGAGCCAAAGCTTCATAATATTTTAACAAAGCGTTATTGGCATCAGCCCCTTTCATCGCTAATAAACCACCAGAATGGCAAGCATCGGCAATACAAACCTTATATTTTGCAGGACTTCTATCTAAAATATCTCTTATCTCATCGTGGTAGATTCTATTATCAAAACCATCAAAATCACTAGGTAAAAAAGAACCAGGTAATCCATGACCTGAGAAATACAGCATAACTAAATCATTGGATCCTGCCTTGGTAAAGACATTTTCTAAGGTGCTTAAGATTTGTTTTTTTGTAGCATCTTCATCAATTAAGATTCGAATATTATCATCGGGAAGCGCACCACCTTCAGGACTTTTCAAGAATGCATACATTCTATAGGCATCATCATCTGTGAATCGTAAAGTAGGCATATGGTTATAAGAAGCAACACCAATGACGACTGCCCAAACTTTCATTTCATCATGAAGGCGAGCATCTTGTCTAATGGCAAGAGATTCTTGAAATGGATTTGCATCACCTACGTGTTTACTAGCTTTCCAATAGCCAGAAATTCGTTTTCCATCACTTAAAGTTAACACCCCTTGACCTTCAAAATAGCCATTAATCCAGTCACCGACATACACATCTCCGTTTGCATAATAAATAGTACCTTTTCCATGCGCTTGTTCTCCTTGAAAAGTTCCTTCATATCGAGCACTATGATTTTTGTAAACGTATATACCTCGACCATCTACGCAGTTTCCAAAAATACAACCTTCCCCCTTGGCTGATTTAGCGGCTAATGTTTCTTTCGTATTTTTTGGTACACCATTCAAGAGTGCTTCTAAATCAATGGTATTACCTTGACTGTCCAATGGACGGCCTTTTATCCAAACACCAGACCATTCTTTTTTATTAGCCAATACTTTTTTTCCTTTACCATGAGGATACCCATTAAGCCACTCGCCTTTATAAATGCCACCATTGGAATAGGTACACATGCCCCAACCATTCATTTTTCCTTTGTGGAATTTACCGATATAGGTAGCACCACTAGGATACTTATAAGTACCAGTACCGTCAATACAGTTACCAGAAATACATTGAGCAAATAAAAAAAGAGGTGTGAATAGTAAAAGCGCGAAGCTAATAAGGTGTTTGTGATTCATAGAAAAATATTGGGATTAATCGTTGTTTAGCTTGCTATTAAATAAATATTTAATCTATAAGCTATTAATGTTCTAGTACTACAACGATTATTTTGATAAATAGTCTATTTTTCGCTTGTTTTTTTTAAAGGAAATTTTACAAATAGGATGTTTTGTAGAAAATTATAGAGGTGTTCAAAGGTAAGTCCTTATTATTGATAACGAAGAAATTATAATTTACTTTTCAAAGTTTTTGCTTTAGGGCTATAAAATTTGCTATTATCAATTAGTTCTGAAAGGAGTAGAGCCGCCGCTGTTTTATTTTTTTGCTTAGTATAAGCTAATGCTAAATACCAAGTAGCGTCTTCATAAAGACTAGTATCATTTATTCTAACTTCTTCTAAATAGGGAATGGCTACATCTATATTATTTTCTTCTAAGTTGGCTAATCCGTTTAGAAAAGTGGCATATGAATTTTGTGGTTGTTTTTTGCGGTAGGCCTCAAAGTGAGGTAGGCTTTCTTTATATTTTTTTGCGGAATAATAATTAATAGCTATTTTCAAATCTTCGGGCATAGATATGTCCTCATAATAGGAAGCCTCTGCTCCTCTAGTAGTCATTTCAGGGATAACATAAGAGTGAAAGTGCTCTTCGTATAATCGTTCATTAGCCGTGGAATTCCAATAAAAATAGGCGGTAAAACCAGTAATAGGCAATAAAATACCTGCCGCAATTCTAGATAGGAATAGTCGCCGGTTAATAATATTTCGTCGATTAACCGTTTCAAAAAGTTCTCCTTTTAAATCAGTTATATCTTCATCTATGCCCAATTGGTTGACTGTAGAAAAACTTTCTTTCACTTCATTACAAAGCTCACAGGTAGAAAAATGGCTAGAAAATAGCAGTTTTTCTTGGTCGCTAACAGCATTATTTAGGTACGCCTTAATTTCTGTCAAAGACAAACATTGGCATTTAGAATCATTCCGTTCCATCAGGTAAAATTATGCGTGTAAAAATTTGAAACCATATATGTGTGTTCAACCTTACAATTTAATAGGTTATAGGGGTTTTCCTTGAACAATTAGTCTTTATTGAATTATTATTGTTGACAAGCTAGTTAGTTATCTTGTCAATTTTTTTCTTAAGTTGTTTTTCGCGTGTTGAATATAGCTTTTAACTTCATTCGGTGTATAACCTGTAATTTCTGCAATTTCTCTGTAACTCTTTTTATCAAAATAGAATAACTGAATACAAGTTCGATGATGGTCTTTTAAGGTGTTCAAAGCATTTTGCAGCGCTTTTTTTGCGGCAGCATTATCTTCTTCTTGTATAAGATGCAGCAATTGATTATTTTCCACACTATTTTGTGAAATTCTTTCTAAATCACTCCATTCACTCAATTTGTTTGCTTGATTATTTAAGCTTCGATGATAGTGGTGGCATTCATTTCGAGTAATGGTATGTACCCAGTTTCCAAAAGTTTGTACTTCTGTTTTATGTAAATTTTTTAATACTTTTTCAAAAACAGTCATAACTAAATCCTTGCTAGTCTCTCTGTCTTTCAAATACTTTCGAGCAATGACATAGACCTTATCAACGTATCGCTGGAAAAGTTCTGCGACATAAATTTCTTTACCTGTTTCTTTGTACAACTGGATAAGTGCTTCATCAGAATGATGCTGGTAGGTGTTTTCTCTCGTATATTTTCTAACCCAAAGCATTAAAGGAATTTTCCTAGGAAATAGTATTTGTTAATGATAAAAAATAGTTGGTTATTTTTTATCATTATTTAATGGTACAAAGATAGTTTTTTTTAGTTCTGATTGAAAATTAGAAACAACTTAAGTAATGCAGCTCAATTAATCGGGTAATTTTTAGCAGCCTTTTTCCGCTATTTTTTACCAAAAAATAAATCCGTAGCGGGTGCTATGCATTGATTTTTTGG
>CALLVC010000004.1 GCA_938010785.1 uncultured Saprospiraceae bacterium | reverse complement strand
GTGAATGGTCGGGTTTATAGTCAAGAGTCTTTGATGGAATAGAGAGATTGGAGGTAATAACTCCCAATAACTTAAATCCCCAATTTTTCCAAATGCAATAGTGCTGCATTTGGAAAACAATTTGTACTTTTGCAACGTTATTGCATTTGTACTCTGGCAGCAGTCTTAAATAGGTCAATAAAATTTTTATCAAAGTTTCTTAATATTTTCAATGAGTAGGTTATTTATTATTTCTTTTTTGTTAATTGGACTATTTGCTTGTACGCCTAAAATTCAAGAGGCCAGTACTGCTGATTTTGACAAAGCCAATAGCTTAAAATCAGAAACAGCAGACATTTTATTAAGTCTAAAAGAGGTGATTGAAGATTTAGATAATCAACGAAGTGGTATCATGGTACAGGGGCGGGAGTTGACGAAAGCGGAGTTGAAATTTATAGAGGATGTAGATGATATTTTGGGAGACCAAGCACATTTGGAAGCCTACCAAGCAGATATAGCAAAGTCAGAAAGTGCTTATGAGCCAAACGGTAAAGAGCTACTTTATCTAAATGAGCAATCGAATAAATTGGTCAAGAAGATTCAAAAAAAGATACAGAAATTGAGTAAACCTGAATAATAGCATGCGTAAATTTATCAACAATAACATAGATTTTTGGGGATTCTTAGCCTCTTTTTTGTGTGCGCTACATTGCGCCGCAGTACCGCTAATTTTATTATTTGGTTCCCTAGGTAGTTTTGCTTGGTTAGCGAATCATGAGGTAGAATTGGGATTTATTGCGGTGAGTATTATTTTAGCTTACTGGTCATTATGGACTAGTTTTAAAAAGCATCATAAGAAGCGCAAAGCGGTTAATATCGTTATGGTAGGTTTTACTTTTTTAGTGATTAGTCGTTTAGTACCTCACCATATTGGGGATATTTTAGTGGTAATTGGTGGATTGATTGTAGCTTGTGCGCATTATGTGAATTGGCGGTTATTAGAAGGTTGTAAACATTGTGCGCATCATCAGGAGCCTGAAAATACTATCGAAAAGCTTAATCGTACGGAAAAGAAAGAAATACCCGCTAATAAAATGATAGAATTAGTTGAAGTATAAATTAGTTTTTTACTTCAACCTCAACTTTTCCTTCTGCTTCACAAATTCTTCTTCCGTCAAATAACCTTTAGCTCTTAACTCACTTAATTTTTGGAGCTTTTCTAAGAAATCTGGTGGTGGTGCATCTAAATCAACCTGTTTTGGAGCAGGTTTTTCTTGTTTTGGAGTAGTTTTTTTAACTATTTTCTTAGGAGTGGTTTTAGTCTTAACCTTTGGAGCATCATCTTGAAAACGATAGTTACTAGCAGCAAATTCTTTAAACTCAGGTTGCATACGCAAGAAAGCCAAATCATCTACCGTATCAATTTGTCGAGGAGGTATACCAAAGGCAATCGCCGCATCTAAATGAATCAAAGCATTCTTAGTATCCTCTAACATAGAGTAACAACGAGCCAAATAAAAATGAACAGGCGCATCATCATATTTTAGTTCATTGGCTTTAGCAAATTCCTCAATTGCTCCTTCATAATCATATTCATTCAGATGATTTTCTCCTGCTCTTTTATGTCGGACAAATTGAGCTTTTAAAAAGCTTTTTTGGCTGCTCAATTGGTCATCCTCTATTACAGGAGCATTTTCCATCATTCCCATAGCTGCGGTTGGATTGGCTGCCACTACATTTTTATTGTATTTAGCATCAAATTCTGCATCAGACATAGATTTAAATAAAAACATGTCTAAAAAACTAAGAATAGGCGGACCACAAATGAATAATGCATTGCCATCAATAATACCAAGTACAAAAATAAGCGGGTAGAGTACGCCCCAAAACTTCTGACCTAAATAAAAACGATGTACCCCAAATAAGCCAAAAGGAAAGGCTAATTTGGTAGCGGTCGCCTTACTTTTTTTAACAGTCGGTAGGTTAACTTTATTCTTGTTGAATTTTCCTCTGATATTATCAATCTTTCTTTGATTGCCAAGTTGATTAGTTGTTGGTTTATTGAGCGGAGCTAATCGTTGAGTAGGAACAGTAATTCCTGGATTTGAAATGGCATAAATAGTAGTCGTTTCTTTAATGTTTTTTAGCCCATATTCTCCCACAGATTTTGCTTGGATAGTCTGATGGTTTTTAATATCATCATAGACTTTGCCTGTTACAAAAATTCCACCGGGGACACATAAAGATTCCACTCGAGAAGCAATATTCACCCCATCTCCAAACACATCTTCGTCACTAAAAGTAATATCTCCCGTGTGAATGCCAATTCTAAGTGGCACTTTAGGGTCTTGTTTGAGTTCTCTTTGAATATCTACAGCACATTCTACCGCAGCAGCAGTGCTGTAAAAAATACTTAAAGTACCATCCCCATAATATTGTAAAATTTCGCCATCGTATTGTTCGGTGAGTCGAGTAAATACTTCTCTATGGCGATTTCTCAAGCGGCTAGTAATCGCCTCATCTTTTTGCATCATGGCAGAGTATCCCACTATGTCCGTAAACATAATGGCTGCTAATCGACGTTGGCGCTTACTCATTAAATTGGTTTTGTGGAAAGATAAACATCAAAAACAAACAATAGGATAAAATTGTATATTTCTAAACGTGAAGATGCTAAATTAAAAAATAATATGCAAATAGCGGAGTATTATAGTTTCTAAATAAAGTTCAAGTTCAAGTTCAAGAACCAAGTTCAAACTCAAACTTTAAGCCTCCATTCGGAAGGAATTTTGAACTTAAATTTGTCCATGATAGCTATCGGGATGTACTTGCACTTAAAAATTATCGACAATTTGTTCGTTTTAAAATGGGGGTAAGCACCTAATTTGATTTGTGCCAAATAGGGAATTACGAACGTCTTCTAGCCAACGTTACCGAATATTTCACTTAATTAATCAAATAAAAACAACCAAAGTATTGGTTAAAGCACTATCATTAGAAGATTAATTTTTATATATTTGAGTAATAACAAATGTCCTTTTGATGAACATTTTTTTGATACCAAAGTTTAAAAGAATGTTGGATGGATTAAGTCTTTGATTATTAGTTAATTATAAAAGAAGTAGATTTAGAGGTGAATTTGATAGCGCATATATTCTTTTTAAGTTTTAGGTAGACCCAAGGTAACCAAGAATAAAGCATGAACAATTTTCTAAACTTTTTTGTATTAAGTGTATGAAAAAACTATTCCTTCTCCTCACAATCGGTCTTTTTGGTTATACGAGTTTGTTAGCACAAGTTGTACAGCCAAGAGTGCGCAATTTTTCCAATCAGGGGATTGTTTATAATAAAGAATTGGCTTTTGATTTTAGAGTCAATACTTTTCGTGGTTTTTCCTTTGCGGTCAATGTAGGGAAAATTGTTACCTACGATAAAACCACTTATTACCATTTTGAACTTGGTAATCTAAGACATCCAAAGGAATTTAAACAAAATGACCAGTTCTCTCGTCGATTTGGTGGACAGCAGTCTTTCTTTTTTGGCAAACGAAATGCTATGTTTGTAGCCAGAGGAGGCTGGGGGACCAAAAAATATTTAACAGAAAAAGCAAGTACTAGAGGAGTAGCCATTGGGATAAATTATGAAATAGGACCATCTATAGGTATCTTAAAGCCTTATTACTTAGAAATTAGTCGAGCATTGGATACAGGGTCACCATTTTCTTCACAAGAAAAATATTCGGAAGCCAATCGAGCAGATTTTTTAGATGGAAATATTATCCAAGGTGCAGCTCCATTTAGTAGAGGAATTACCGAGTTGTCTTTTCTACCAGGAGCCCAAGCCAAATTCAGTCTTCATTTTGATTGGGGAGCATTTGATGAATATGTGAAAGCAATGGATATTGGGATAATGGGAGATTTTTATTTCAAAAGAGCTCCTATTTTAGTCGATGATTTCTTAGAAGGTGTGCAAAATCGACAGTTTTTTATAAATCTATTCGTAAGTTTGCAGCTAGGTAAACGAAGTTAATTATAGTTGTGAGTTGTTAGTGATGAGTTGTTAGTAGACTCTAGTAAGAAATTTGAGGTTTTGTATCAACTCTTTGTCGTAAAAATTGTTAATAGAAATAATATATAAGGTTTACCAACTTAATGTTCGGTAGACCTTTTTTTATCGCAGGTTTTAGGAAGGAGAATTGGTTTAAAAACCAGGAACCGTAAGCCGTGAACCGTGAACCGTGAACCGTAAACAATGATAGAATTACCAATAGTTAATAAGCCAGAGAAAGAACCACGAAAGCGTAAGCCGGATTGGTTAAGAGTTAAATTGCCGATTGGACAAGAGTTCAAGAAGGTTCGGAATTTGGTGGATAAATATAAGTTGCACACGATTTGCCAGAGTGGTAGCTGTCCAAATATGGGCGAGTGTTGGGGGGCTGGTACAGCGACCTTTATGATTTTAGGGAACACCTGTACGCGTTCCTGTTCGTTTTGTGCGGTTAAAACAGGACGGCCACCAGAATATGATGCAGATGAACCACGAAGAGTGGCCGAAGCTATCAAATTAATGGAGGTCAAACATGCAGTAATTACTTCTGTAAATCGAGATGAGTTGAAAGATAGAGGAGCAGAAATCTGGTATGAAACGGTGCGATTAACGAAAGAAATGTCCCCTACGACCACTATAGAAACATTGATACCCGACACCAAGGCCAACTGGGAAGCATTGGAAAGAATGATAAGTGGCGGTCAAGAAGTGGTGTCTCATAATATGGAAACGGTAGAAAGTTTGTATCGAAAAGTACGCCCACAAGCAAAATATCACCGAAGTTTAGAGCAAATTCAGCGAACTAAAGCATTTGGCAAACGAACGAAGTCTGGTATTATGGTAGGTGTGGGAGAAACAGACGAAGAAGTATTCAAGACAATGGATGATTTGGTGGCACATGGTTGTGATGTTTTGACGATAGGACAATATTTGCAGCCGACCAAAATGCACTTAGCCGTAGAATCATTTATCCACCCAGAGAAATTCGCGGAGTATAAAGCGGTGGGTTTGGAGAAAGGCTTTGATTTTGTAGAAAGTGGACCATTGGTAAGGTCTTCTTACCATGCAGAGCGGCATTTATAAAGACGGTGTTCGATAAATGGTCAGGCTAAGCGTTTTTTAGAAGAAAAGAGGCTGTCTCATAAGTCCTTTTTTGAAAAATAGCACCAAATTAAGTACTGATTTATTTTCTTGCACGATGCATTTCCCCCTTTGGAGGGGGCTAGGGGGAGGAAATCCACATTTTATTCGGTTTTCAAATTTTAGTTTTTACTTATGAGACAGCCTCTAGTTGATTTTTCAATATTTTTTTTGGTTTGCTTCTTGAAAATCAATTCACATGGTAAACCCTATCCTATTTCTTTGACGAGAATCTGAAGTTATTTTTATCGTGTTCCCTAGGGCGCTTAGAAAGTAATACTTTCAAAGTATCTCCTTCTTTTAATGGCTTTTTTAAATCTAAAATCTGAAAGCTAAAATTTCAAATCTAAAAGTCACCAAGGAAAAAGTAAAACTTATTAAGTTCACTTGGGTAGTTTTTTTTTGTACCGACGAATTCATTCGTCGTTTATTGTTTTCCCGACGAATAAATTCGTTGATACTTTTATTCTTCTTCCTTCTATCTTTCCAAAGTTGCCAGCAAGCCCCCATAGAAATAACCCCTGCTTTTTACCATTGGCAAACCAAGTTTGACCTTACCTCAACCGAAAAAAAGTATTTAAACGAACTTACCGTTCAGAAAATATACCCTAAATTTTTTGATGTAGACTGGGATTTTACCCAGCAAGAAGCAGTTTCGAAGGCGAGTTTAATAGTTGAGAGTGTATTACCCAATTCATTGGAAATTGTACCAACTGTATTTATTACCAATAGAACCTTGGTACAGTTATCCGAAGAACAGTTACCTGATTTAGCACAGAAAATAGGGAAGAAATTATTGGGACAAATAGCCGCCTTTCAAAACATATCAATCCGAGAAATTCAATTTGATTGCGATTGGTCAAAAAGCACTCAACAGAAATATTTTAGTTTATTAAAATTATTAAGAAAGGAATTACAAAGTATAGACATTCAGCTATCTGCGACGATTCGATTACATCAAATAAAATATGTGGCAGAAACGGGCATACCTCCTGTAGAAAGAGGGATATTGATGTATTATAACATGGGAAAGGTTCAAGAAAAAGGAACTGAAAATTCTATTTTAGATAATCAAATTGGGCAACAATATCTAGCGAAATTAAAGCAGTATCCATTAACCTTAGACTTAGCCTTACCATTATTCAAATGGGGGGTATTGTTTAGAGATAATAAAATGATAAAACTCCTAAATCAACTGGAGGAAGCAGTAATATCCGACGAGAAACGGTTTCGTAAAGTCGATGAAAATCATTGGCAAGTAATAAAAAGTACTTATCTTGATGGGGTATATTTATATGAAAATGATGAAATTCGCATAGAAAAGGTGACTTTGAATGAATTAAGCGCTGCTGCTGATTTATTAGCACAACAATTGAAAAAGGAAGACAGAAGTATTGTTTTTTATCATTTAGATTCGATGGTTTTAAAAGATTATGAGGGAACAGCATTGAATCAAATTTTATCGAAATTTGGCACGAAGTAAATGAAAAAGTATAAAAATATATCGCTCTTTGGATTAAGCATTTTTTGCTTTCTAGCCACCCTGTTGGTGCCGATAAAAATATCAAAAGGTTGTGGTCCTTATTACAATGATTTTTATGGGTACTCTTTCTTGAATCCAAATATTATAGATTTAGAAGCACCCAAAGCGCCTTATTTTGCGGGATTTGAGAAAGTATTTAGACAAATCAAACCGACCGAGGATATCCAACAAAAAGACAATTTAACGGAATGGCAAGAACGGTTTTGTGATGGACCAAGATTATTGGATTTACAGTATGTTATCTACAAATCACCTTTGAGTGAAATGCGGAGGTTGAAAACCTTACTAAAACAAAAAAATGGGAAACTGACTGGACAATTAGCCAGTAATACCTTTGCTCGGCATTTACAACAAAACAAATGCGAAGAAGCAGTTGATTATTTGATTTTTGCCAAAAGATGTGAACCTCACGTCGTGAAAGGGTCTAGTTGGAATACCCCACAGAGAGACACTGTGACGATGCAATTTCTCATTAAGGATGGACTAAAAGCTTTTAAAAAAACAAAGTCTCATTATTTCCGGTTGCGGTACGTTTACCAATTGATTCGTTTAGCGCATTATAAAAAAGATTATCGTCAAGCTTTGGATTTATACGATGACTTAATGCCCAAAACGGATAATGACCCTAGCCTTATTGAAGATTGGATTTTAGGACACAAAGCAGGTGCGCTGATGGGCTTAGGTAGAAATGTGGAGGCTTCCTATTTATACAGTAAAATCTTTCACAACACGCCTAGTAAAAGAGCAAGTGCTTATCGCAGTTTTTCAATAAAAACGGATGAAGAATGGCTGGCATGTCTGAAGCTCTGTCAGTCAGATACAGAACGAGCAACGCTATATGCTTTGCGAGCAAATGACCCACTCAGTCATGGAGTAGAAGAGATGCGTGCAATTTATGAAATAGACCCAAAGAACGAGCATTTAGAATTATTATTAGTCCGAGAAATTCAGAAATTAGAAAAGGATTTATTGGGACTAGATTTTAATAAAAAGAAAAGTAGTAATCGCCGATATTTTAAAATACCGAGAAAAGGAGCGGGGAAGAATCTCTTGGATTTATTGCAGTTGGTTTTAGAAATAAGCGATGAAAATAAGGCAGAGACGCCTGATTTGTGGCATATAGCAGAAGGGTATTTAGAGTTGTTGGGTGGTGATTATTATGCTGCAAAAAAAACATTAACACCGCTGAAGGGCAGTATGGCTACAGTCGTGTTAGAAGAGCAATTAGATGCACTAATTATGGTGGCAAGTATTGATGGTTTGGACGAAGTCAACACGGAGATGGAAGATTTGATTGTCGACTATGAAAAAACGGAGTTGTTTACAAAATATCCAGATTTTGACAAATTTATAAGAGATAAATTGACTCAATTATACAAAGAAAAAGAGTATTATGGTAAAGCATTCTTAGAGGAATTTAAGTTGAATCAATTAAAATATTTTCCACAATTAGAGATTATAGATGAGTTGATAGCCATTTGTCAAAAAGAGAATAGGAGTAAGTTAGAAAATGAAATGGTGCTCAAAAAAGATGGGATTACGACCATAGAAAGTGATTTGTGGGATATGAAAGGTACTTATTTTTTGGGACAGATGCAGTTAGAGTCGGCCTTGGAAGCTTTTCGACAAATGCCGAGGAAAGATAGGGATGATTATGGGCTATTTAATCCATTTAGAGAGGAATTTATAGATTGTATCAACTGTAGGGTAATAGATACGGCAGGATATAATAAAACGGTGATTCTAGAGCAAATTTTAGAATTGGAGTATAAGGCAAAGGCGGATATGGAAAAAGGAGCAGCCTACTATTATCAAATTGGAAATGCCTTGTATAATATGACCTATTTTGGTTACGAGTGGGAAGTGGCAGACTATTTTCGAAGTGGAACAAGTTGGGGGGGATTAAAATCAGGAGAAGCTGTATTTGCTCACGGAAACGCACCGTATGGAAACCATGAGACGGTCAATTGTTCTTTGCCATTATATTATTATGATAAAGCATTTCGCTTGACGCAAAATAATGAATTAGGCGCTCGAGCTGCATTCATGGCGGCAAAATGTCAACAAAATCTATATTTTACAGAAAAAGGAAGTAATTACTCTATTTTTGGCAATGACATTCCCAATATACCGGATGAGTACCGACAATATTTTAAAATACTAAAAGACTATTACTCCAATACGGCATTTTATGAAGAAGTAGTGGAGGAATGTTTGTACTTTGAGAAGTATGCTGCAAGGTTATAAAAGTTGTTAGGGGATACATTCTGTTATTGAAGTAAGGGAGGTTTATGAGGACAGTAAAGGACTCCATTAGAAAAGCTTTAATTCAAACTTACAAAGTAGTGACAACCAATTATTTTAAAAATAGCTTTTTGCTTTTGACACACTTTTGAACACTACCTGCCAATTTATCGCATTGCTAGACCCCGAATATTAACGAACTTTGCACATAATTTAGTGATTACCCAAAACCTGCCTATGCCGGCAGGCAGGTAACTTCTAATAACCTCCAATAACTTAAAATAATCATTCTCTTCTGCTCAACATTTACTTCAAACTTAATCAAAAATCCATTTTTGACAAATCTAAGTCAGTATTCTTACCAACGACATCCAATTTATTAAACAAAAAAGGAGTTATTTTGATAAGGACAGAGAATATAATTTAAATGTAAAGATTATATTAAATTATATATAGTTTCTGAGGATAATCCGTTTTACCAAAATAAAATTTTTTATATTGCGTTCTTAAACTTATATCGAAAATTGTAAAATAAAGAATAAGGTTATTTAAAGCCTTGTTTTTCAATGAATTCGATTTAAGAACTGCATTTAAAACTAAAAAATATGACGCAAATTAACATTAAGCGAGAGGTCATCTCTGTGCTAAGTGATATGGGTATTGCCGAAAGAGCAATAACTGAAAAGGCCAATTTTAGTAAGGATTTAGGTTTAGATTCTCTTGATTTTGTAGAAATGGTAATGGAATTTGAACTTAGATTCAACTTAAGTATTCCAACAACTGAAGCAGAAAAAATTTGTACCGTTAAGCATGCAATAGATTATTTAAATGCTGCTTTACACAAACAGGCGGTAGCTGCTCGTTCTTAAACTTTCCTTGTTAAAACCTAATCCATCTAGGTAAAGTCTATCACAATGAGGACTTTACGTAAATTAAAAAGACATCCAATAAATTAAACACTATTTTAACTCAGAGTTAGTTAGAAATTTACGGTGTTGTTTATTCGGAAGGAATCCTAAATTTCTCCATCCAATACTGCCAAAAAAGTACTAGGTTCAGGTCTAACTCGATAATTATCAGTTAGGTCAGCAAAAAGAATTTTTCCATTTTTATCTGTAATGATAATAGTCGGCATTACTGTGTCGGACTCATATCCCAACACTTGAAATCCAAAAGGCAGTCCATTTTTACCAAGGATATTTAATTGCTTAGCAACCTGATTGCCTTTATCTACTAAAAAGTGAAAGCCTACCTGAAATTTTTTAGCTAGAGCAGCAGTATATTTATGGGGCTGAGGACTCACTAAAACCATATTTACGCCTCGTTTCTCTAATTCTTTATATTGGTTGGCTATTTCCTTGATTTGAGCCATACAAAGCGGACACCAATTTCCACGATAAAACATATAAATACTTGGATTACCATTGAAGTTACTAACGGAAACTGGTTTTGCGTTAGCATCTTCTAAGGCAAAATCAGGCAAAGTTTGTCCTACTTTTAATATAGAATTAGTTGCTCGGTCGTTAAACCTTGAATACCAAAAAACATACATCAACCACATTGAATTAGCTCCCGCTGCTAGAGAAACAGGAGAACCATTATTAGCAGTAAGGCCAATAATACTGAGCAGTAGACCTAGAAAAATAGTGATAGTCCATGGCATTAAATTAGCAGAAGTCCGAGGTTTTTTATTGAGAAAAACTAAAGCAAAGAAAAGCACGATAGGAAAACTAGCCAAAAAGGCACCAGCATATTGCCAAGAAAATCCTGTTTGCGTCATTTGTAGGGCGCTCCAACCAGCAATAGCCAAAGCAACGACAGGAAAAGTAGAGATGAAAATAGATTTGATAAGATTGAGCATGTAGGCAAATTTTTAATATTTGCCTTAAAGGTAATTAATAATTTTTCTAAGAGCATAAAAGCGGGATTTATAATGAAAAATCTACTCTTTGCCGACAATAGGCGCTCTGGAATCATTTATCTACCAAATTTATCAACTTTTTAATAACTTAGTCCTTAAATCGTTTAACTTATAGGACAAGGAATTATCCATTTTTTACAAGTTGTCCAAAAAGTCTAGGTAATTGACCAGATAATGCTAGTATAAAGACAAAAATAGCCGTAATTTTAAGCACATTTCTCTACTTAGTACTTTGATTCTCAGCAGTTTTTGTAAATTGTGATTTTTACTTTAGGGAGCAGGAAAAAAATAACCTACCCAAATAAATAATCAATAGCACTTTGAAACTTCAGTAAAAAAGTGACTAGTGAATGGTGATTAGTGATTGGATTAAGCATTGAGCCTCAGCGTCTAATCCAATCACTAATCACTAGTCTCCAATCACTTTTACGAAAAGGATTACTATTGCTAAATCATCAAATTTGGGTAGATTTAATTTTCCCAATTCCCTTACATAGTTTATGAGATAACTAATTTTCATAGTAACTAATATTATTTTTAATCAAGATAACATATTGACACCAGGTAGTAAAAATCGTCGATTAGCAGCTATCGTCTTTGCCGACATTGTCGGTTATGCCGCAATGATGCAACGCAGTGAGGCAGAAGGCTTAGCTACTGTTACGCACTATCGCAAGGTGTTAGAGGAGAAAGTTGCGACTTATCATGGAGAAATATTGCAGCACTACGGTGATGGTACTTTGTTTCTTTTCTCAAGTGGCGTCTCTGCCGTAAAGTGTGCAAAAGAATTACAAGAAATTTTCCGAGGCTTTCCATTAGTACCACTTCGAATAGGCATTCACATTGGAGATATCGTAATCAATGGTAATGATATTTATGGGGATGGAGTGAACCTTACCTCAAGAGTAGAATCATTAGGGGTTGCTGGAGCGGTATTGTTTACGAGTCGTTTACTACCTGATTTAAAAAGTCATCCAGAATTTAAAACAGCTTTTGTAGGTCGTTTTCAATTAAAAAATATAGACGAGCCTGTCGAAATTTATGCATTAGCGAATGATGGGTTTCCCGTTCCTAGGCGAAGTGAGGTGAAAGGGAAGTTAGCTAATTGGCATCCTCAAAGGATAAAACAAATGCTAGGTTATGCCGTGGTGATGCTAAGTATATTGGCAAGTGCATGGTTTTGGCAAAATAGTAAAAGTACGCATCTATTTTCCGAGGATTTTCCTGGTGATACTCCTGAGCCTAATGAGATTAAAGACAGGCGAGTAGCGATAATGGCGTTTGATAATCAAACCAATCAAGAAAATTTATCTAGCTTGGGGGTGATGGCATCGGATTGGTTGACCCAAGGGTTGATGGAGGTAGGCGGGGTATCAGTAGTTAGTTCAGCTAATTTATTAGATAATATGTCGATGGCAAGTGCAGGATTAACCGCTAGTCAAGTCTTTGCAAAACACACACGAGCAGACGTAATTATTCAAGGTAGATATTATCAACAAGGAGAAAAATTATTCATTCATTGTAATATTATTGCTGCTAAGGGGGGGAGAGTATTACATGCCCTTAATCCCATAGTTAGTACAGAAGATAAAGCGATGGAGGCTTTAGAAACCTTGAAACAGGAAATATTGACGGTTTATAAATTGTCAGGTAATTCTAAATATGTCAAGCGCATTCCAAATTATGAAGCCTACAAAGCTTCGTTAGCTGCGAATAAATATTTTTATACCAATACCAAGAAAGTAGAAGGAATGTTGTTGAAAGCGTATGAGTTGGATACTACTTTCATGGAACCGCTAATTAAACTAGCAAAATATTATAGTACTCGAAGAAAATTTGGACTCTGTGATTCTTTATTAGCCGTGATTCAGACCAAAGATATCCCTTTCACCGGATTTGAAAAATTGAGAATACAAGCTATTTCTGCTAGGAACAAAGGACAATTTGAGCAGTCAGGTCAGTTGAATTTACAAATAGCTCAGAACTATGATGCCAATTACTATAATAATGCAATGGGGCGTTTTCTAGCAGGAAATAATATCCAAAAAGCGAAAGAATTGATACCATATATTATCAACCTCCAAGATATTGGAAAGATTGGCATTCGACAGGAAGGTAGGTTATTTCGACCATTATTTACTCAGTACCGTTTAGAGAATTATGAGCGAGTATTGGCAATGATGGATACCGTTTTTCAAAATGAAAAGAATATTTTGAAAATTAATACCATACCGACGACGCATATTCGCGCTTATTTAGAAATGGATAGTTTAGCTACAGCAGAACAACTTTTAAAATTTTATTTGGATGAGGATAATCCAAAAGTTGCTTTTTCTAATAAACGTAGTAGGCATACAATCTTACGATGGTTTGCTTATGATAAATTTCGTTTAGGGCAACCAATTTCAGAGGAGGTTAAGCAGTTGATGAGGGACAACAAGCTAACATTTGAGCTTAATTTTGTGGAAGAAGCTTATGAAAAATATCTACCACACGTAGCAAATAGAGTAGAGAAATACCCTGTATCAAAATATTGGTTGCCGATGATGGGCCAAATTTATGGTTATCAAGGAAAGTTGCAAGAAGCAGAAAAATGGATTGCCAGAATTAAATCAACCCCAGCGACCTACAAAAAAGGAGATAATGCTTATGCCGAAGCAATGGTTCGTGCATCAATGGGGCAACTAGATGAAGCGGTAGACTTATTAAAACTTGCACATCACAGAGGTTTTGATTTTTCAACGAGTTCCTTTCAATATGACCCTGCTTTGAAACCGCTTTATAATCATCCAGAATTTCAAGCGTTTGTCAAAGCGAAAGTTGATTAAGTAGTAATGGGTTATCAAGGTTAATTGGTAGAGTTATTAAGCGTTAATACTTCGTATTATTTTCTATAAAAGCACTTCATTAATTATTTGTCGATAATAACTTTCAAGAATTTCTAATAACCTCTAATCTTCCTCTGTTTCTTCCTCATCCCCTTCCTTTTTTTTATGCTCCGAATTCGGCAATTTGAAGGGATAATATTTCATATAATCTTTTCCGTACTTCTTTTTCAAGCGTTGAGCTTCTGCATCTAAAATTTTTTTAGCTTCTTCCTCAGGCGTTAAATCGTCATTTACCCATTTTTTACTTAATTCTTCAAAGTAGGTACAGTGGCATTCTGTTCCCATCAAACAATCTGGGTGTGATTTATTAGAAAAGCACAGTTCGAAGAAGCCCATATGAAATCGTTTTTGAATGGCTTCTTGCTTAAAATGGGTACGTACAACTTCGTACTTAGTCCGAGTGGGAAGGGAAAAAAGGAAAGTCGCATGATAGTTATAGGCCGCTAACATTTTTTTGATAGCAGCATAAAGTAAGTCTATTTGTTCATCAGAAAGCCTATCGGCAGGGGGGAATTGAGACTGCTGGATACCAGTCCATTCTTCTAAAGAAATACGAGGAGCCGTTTTTTCTTCTTCTGTATCAGGAATCCAATCTTCTAACGCGGCTACGTCAGTTTGACTAAGTGGATAGGACCACGTAATTTTTTGAGTGGCCAGCTGTAAATCCTGTAATAATTGTTGTAAATATTTGTCCATAGAAAAGGCGATAGCTTGTGAAAAGATTCAACTATACTTGAGCACAAAAGTTTCTTTTGAGCAGCTAATTATTTTGCAAAAGATAGCGTGCTGACAGTAGATAAAAATACCACCAATTGAATGCCTTACCAAACGCTAAAAAGGAAGTGTTGAAGCAGGCGTTCTTTCTAGGTAAGGATAGACAACTTTTGATAAATACAGACCTTGTGGATAAGCAAATATAGGGTTAGTTGACATTCTTGGATGAAGGAGAAGGTGTTCAAAATCGGTTAATGAAATTTTTCTTTTGCCAACTTCAATTAAATTAGCGACAAGCATGCGTATCATAGCTCTTAGAAAGCGATTGGCAGTAATCCGAAAATGCAAGCGACTTTTATCAGTATTAATGAATAACTCGGCAAAAGTTACAACACAAGAAGTGTTTGGATACAAGTCTGGTTGTTTGCAAAAGGAGCGAAAATCCTGATATTGTGTTAACAACTTAGCTGCTGCCTGCATATCTGCCAAAGCTGGATTATCAATTAAGTAAAAAGTACTTAATCCATCCAGAAATGGGGCCTCATTAAGGTGAATATAATAGTCATAGGTTCTGGAAATGGCATCTCTTTGCGCATTAGCGTTAGCCGATACAGGAATAAATTCATAAACCCGAATATCAGGAGGAAGCATTCTATTTAATCGAAAAACAGCATCAAAATCCCACGGTTCATTGATAACTACATGGCAGAAACATTGACTGGCATGCACGCCTGTATCGGTTCGTCCACAAACATGAACCGTGAGTTGCTGTTTAAACATTTGACTGAGCGTATCTTCTAAGACCGCTTGAATACTTAGCACATTGGTTTGTCTCTGCCAACCCTTATAATTGGTTCCTTTATAAGCTAAATGGAGGAAATATTTCAATGATAAATCTTTATTATATGATTTGCTCGGCGGCTTCGCCGCCTCGCAAAGGGATTTTTAAGGGTTGGAATTTTGAGATTTCCCAGTGAGGAAATCTCAAAATTCCAACCCTTAATATCCCCTAGTCGAGCCCGTACGGGCGAGACACAATTTTAAGTTAATTAAGTTCTTAATACTAAGCGA
>CALLVC010000003.1 GCA_938010785.1 uncultured Saprospiraceae bacterium | reverse complement strand
GGATACTATTGCCTTAAGCACCACCGAATACATCTGTGGCTACATCCTGCAATATACCGATACACAAATACCCGAAGTAGATTGTGGTAGCAAAGTATTTAGAAGTTGGACAATCCTAGACTGGTGTAACTCCGAATCAGGGCCACAAGCAATTGATACTACTTTCATAGAATTTAAAGATACGAAAGCACCTACGTTTGCAGCAGGGGCTGGCACCAATAAAGTGATTGATTTAGACCATCAGTCTTGTACTTATGATGTGCGTCAATTGGCACAACCAACAGCAACAGACAACTGTTCTACCCCTTCCGTAAGATTAGCAACAGTGGCTAGACTTGAAGATGGAGCAACTTGGGAATTACCAATTACGAATTGGGCGAGCCTTGATTGTGATTCCTTTCAATTGACATGGATAGCCGAAGATGCTTGTCATGAACAGTTGGTAAATGATACAGTGACACAAATCATCGTTATTCAAGATGTATCTAAACCTTCTGTGAACTGTACCGATAATATCAATTTAGCCCTTGGTCAAGACAAGGCAATTTTACACTATACTGCTATTGATGCAGGTAGTTATGATGCGTGCGGAATCGCCAAGTACGAAGTGAGCAGAGATGAAATTAATTGGGATTCGATAGTCCTCTTTGATTGTCAAGACATCCATGTTGAAAATAAAGTATACTTGAGAGTAACCGACAATAAAGGCAATCAGAATACTTGCTGGATGACCGTCAATGTGGAAGATAAGCTTATGTCAATCTGTTCTGATTTACCAACGATTAATACCACTTGTGACAAAGGTCATATTGATGACGGCTTATCAACTACGGATAGCAATGAAAATGGAAAAATGGACGAAACGGAGTGGATAGATATGACGCCTATACAAGCAACTGAATTTAACCGTAAATACGGTCAACCTAACTGTTCTGATAATGTAGCTTGTGCAGCATTAGTGATAGAACAGCAATATCAATTTATTAAAAAAGCTTGTGGCATTGCGACTATCAAGCGTCGATACAGAGCGATTGACTGGCAAGGCAAAGGCAATATTTCCAACTGGGCAGAACAGACCATTAATGTGGAATCTAAAGCAGATTGGGTGATTACTTTACCTGCAGATTGGCAAGGCAAATGTGGAGATGATGTACCCAATTCTGGGGTAACTATTGCCAATGGCGCTTGTGATTTAGTAGGATATGAAACAGAAGAAAAGGTTTTCACAACTATCGAAGATGCTTGTTTAAAAGTCATTAGAACATTTACTATTACCAACTGGTGTAAATATGAAGCAGGTGGGGAATCAATCGTAATTTCTAGAACAGAAAATGAACACGGTTTTGTGGAAACACAAAATACCATCACCGCAGACAAGTATGCAAATGTTGGTCAATTAACTTACGTGCAAATACTGAAAGTGCAAGATGATACCGCTCCAATTATTACAATTGAAGAAGTGGACAATTGTATTGAAAGTGAGAATTGCGAAGCGACTAAACGTTTTGCCATCACTGCCCAAGATTGTAACGAAGCGGCAACTACAGCATTAATTTATAATTGGACAATTAGCACCAACGGCAATGAATTAGCGACAGGTCAAACCTCAACTTTTGATTATGCGGTAGCACCAAAAGTAAACTATGAAGTAAGGTGGACCGTGACCGATAACTGTGGCAATGCAGCTTGGGAAACGGTCAAGTATGAATTCAGTGATTGTAAAAAACCAGCACCTTATTGTATCGGTGGTGTAGTCGTACAGTTGATGGAAACAGGCATACTTCAAGTGTGGGCAAGTGATTTCGAAAGAGGAAGTACGGATAATTGTACACCAAAAGACCAGCTTCAACAACGAATTTGGCATACGAGCCTTGGAGCTGCACCGAGTGATTTAGCAGGTGTTCAAGCCTTACCAGAAGTGATTACATTGGATTGTGCCAACATTGGGCAGCAAACCATAAAGCTATATGTAATAGACGAAGCAAGCAACTGGGATTTCTGTACTACCTCTGTGATTGTTCAAGACAACAACAACGCTTGCGGAAATACAGGTACAGAAGGAATGGCGACGGTCAGTGGAACGATTATGGACTGGCATCAGAAAACAGTGGAAAACGCAATGGTAACTACCACCACTAATGAAGGGTATCTAACCAACGAAGATGGAATATACCACTTTGAGTTAGCAATGAATGAAGAATATAGTATCGAACCTCAAAAGAACGATAATCCATTAAATGGAGTAAGTACTTTTGATTTAGTCTTGATATCTAAGCATATTTTAAATATCACTCCTTTTGACAGTCCGTACCAATACATCGCAGCAGATGCCAATAAATCTGGAACAATTACCGCTTTTGATATGGTGCAGATTCGACAATTGATTTTGAATATCAAAACCGAATTCACCAATAACGAAAGCTGGCGTTTTGTAGTGGCTGGTCAAGATTTTGAGGTAGCAAATCCTTTGGTAACTAATTTTGCAGAAGTTGGACAGATAAATAACTTAGCCCACGATATGCTACTAGATTTTGTAGCCGTCAAAGTAGGTGATGTCAATGGTAACGCTAGCACCAATAGCTTGCAAATAGCGGAAGAAAGAAGTCCTGAGAATAGTTTTAAAATCAGCACAACGGACCGATATTTAAAAGCTGGAGAGCAAGTAAGTGTAACGTTTGCCACTAATCAAATCAATGACATTCAAGGCTATCAATTCACCTTGGCATTTGATAATCTACGATTAGAAAAACTGCATAGTGGATTGGCAGGAGTTGAAAACTTTGGTTTACATAAAATGGATGAAGGTTGGATAACGACTAGTTGGAATAATTCAGGAGGCAGTGAGCCGTTAGCAGTGAGTGGGCAATCGACAACGTTATTTACCATTGACTTTACAGCGAAGCAGAATGGCCGATTGAGCGAGCAATTAAGCATCTTAAACCATCCAACGGTAATAGAAGCTTACTCGGCAGGAAACAAGGCTGGGGAAACGGCAGGTGAGTTAATGGATGTTCAATTAACCTTCACGGAAACAATTGTGGAAGGCAGACCATTTGAGTTATTCCAAAATGAGCCAAATCCATTTGATGTAAATACAAGTATTGGCTTCTATCTACCGGGCGACTCAGAAATAGTCTTGACTTTAAGAAATGAAGCAGGGCAAATTTTGAAAGTCATCAAAGAAGATAGAACAGCAGGAGAACATCGAATTAATTTAGAAAATATAGATTTACCGAAAGGATTTATCTATTATCAATTAACTTCTAAATATGGAGCAAAAGCTAAGAAGATGCTTCATTTAGATTAAAATCATCGCTCGAATAACTTGTCTCTATTTTCTATAGGGGCAAGTTAAGTAATGCAGCTCAATTAATCGGGTAATTTTTAGCAGCCTTTTTCCGCTATTTTTTACCAAAAAATAAATCCGTAGCGGGTGCTATGCATTGATTTTTTGGCGAAAACTATCGAAAAAATTCAAGCTAAAAATTTTA
>CALLVC010000002.1 GCA_938010785.1 uncultured Saprospiraceae bacterium | reverse complement strand
TAATAAGATTTTTCAAAACCAGAGTTGGATAGGACAAACATGATTTTCCCTCTAGCATCTTTTAATTTGGGCCAGCCTTGCATTAAAATGGCTTCTTCTAAAGTTTCAAAGTCTCCTCGAACTTCGTCAGGCGTAATTATTTTATCAGCATTTTTACCAAAAACTTCCTCAATCTCTTTATCCACAAAATCCAATGCCGCGGGCGTAATTAATTTTGGCGAAGTCAATAAATCGACTGGAATTAATAGATTAGCCGCACTGACATAAGCATCATCTTTTGGTTCGACCAAAATAGTCAAAGGCAAATGATTTTTATTCGCATCTGACCAATTTTTCACCGCTTCCATAGCTGATTTAAAAGTGTAATGGTGAGACATGTAGTCAAAATCAGGCTTGTGCAAAATTTTAAAGCCTGGCTCATGTAATTCCATAATTCCTGAGGCAGTAGGCTCGCCAACTAGCCGATTACCCGCACGATGATAAAACAAAGAACCATCGGGGTCATAATACACATCAAATTCCAATCCACGAATATTGTGTTTATTCAATTGGTCCTCTAAAGATTCGTGATTATAATCCCAGCCTGCGGGCTGTTTGTATTTTGAAAAAATACCAAGTCCTTTATCTATTGCATCATACACAGGCTCGTAAGTCCGCATCCGATAGCTATTTTGACTGGCAAGGTATTGTAATTGATTGATTTGGAGTTCGTCAATTTGTTGGTCACAAACGGAACGGTTATTATCTTTTTGACAACTCCAGGTTGCTATAATTAAGAGACAAAGAATAGCTTTTAGAAACTTCATGCTGTTTGGTTAAAATCGGTGATGAGTTAGTTAGGCAGTTTACAGTAGGCAGTTTGTAGTTTGTAGTTTGCAGTTTTACAAAATGCAGAAAGTCATTGCATAATTTACCTATTGCATTAATAGCCTATTTAATTCCAAGCGAAGTTAGTTGATGTATTTAATTTTTCATTATTTGAATAGTAGAAATGGGGGGTTATGCTAATTTTTGACAAGTGGGGCTTTGTCAAGGTTATTAAAATTCAAAAGAAATGATACTTATTGTATGTAGTACTATTGTATGCAATACATTTAAATTGCATCAATGGAAAATGGTATATGTAAACAGTTTGGAAAAAAAATACGTGAATTACGTTTAGAGAAAAAATGGAGTCAAGAGCGTCTTGCAGAAGTTACAGAATTTCACAGGACATATATTGGTATGGTTGAAAGGGGAGAAAGAAATCCTTCATTAAAAAGTATAGAACGTTTTGCAAAAGCATTTGAAATTAAGATAAATCAACTATTCTTATGAGTAAAAACGCTTTTTCAAAAACCAATCAACTTAAAGCCATAGCTGGTGCAGCCTTCACTAAATTTATTGAGGAAGAATTAGATATATTATTTGAAAAGAAAATAATAAAAGGGTTACGAAAAAAGCAAAATTTTAAACATCCTGGATATGCATATGAAAAACAATACCTTGCAGACTTTATCATTGAGACCTTAGACGATAAATTTATTGTAGTCAGAAGTACCACCTCTTACCGTCAAGATAGAATTAAAACTAGTTTTTACGATTTACAAGGGATTAATCAACATGCCGCTTTTGCTAATAATATCATCGCTAGTGTATTTGTCGTGCCAGATTCGGAAATAAAAATTGAATCGCTCAAAAAGAGAATAGAGGAAAAAAAACAATATTCACCAGCATCTCACATACTTAATTTATCAGAATTCATAACTTTTTTAGAAGGCTATCAATACGAGATAGAAACGAAAAGGGAGGAACAAAAAGCAGCAAAAACAGCAAAGGAGAAAGGAAGTATTTTCGGTAAAAGAGGCAATTCCTTTGAAAAAGCAATCGTAGAAATTCTATCCGACTATAATAATTTGAAACAATGTAAAAATGGCCAATTAGAAAATACACACATTTACAACCAGATAATCAGTCGAATCTTAAAAGATAGGCAAATAGTCATTACAAAGATTGTAAAAATAAAAGCAACGAATGCTGTTCCTTTGTTAAAAAATGGAGGAAATCCCAAAACGGATATAATTGTATATATTGAAACTGATGCTGACGAAATTTTCAAAGAAACCCTTTCGTTAAAAAATACAACAAAAGATAGAGTTTCTTGCCATGATTATACGGCTAAAGCATTTATTGAAGTGCTAAAATGTTCGAATACTAAATTGGCAAAATATTTATCCTATTTTCAAGATTTCCCAACGTACACTGCATTCAAAGAAAATATACCAACAGGTTATTCAGAAAGCGAATTTTCAGAATTATTAGAAAAAAGTCAATTAATGCTTATTCAATGGGCATTAAGAGGGATGCATGACCACAAAAATTTAACACGTCCAAAAGTTCAAATATCTAACTATTTATTAATCTCTAACGGGGATAAAACAGTATTTTATAGCATGAAAGATTACATTAGAATCATGTTAAAAAATACCAAATTAAAGTTTGGAGTACCTTTTAGTTGGACTTATCCCTCTAAACAAAGAGGAAAACGGATTCAATTAAAAGTACCGATTTTTTTTAGCAAAAAATAAAATGGGTTTTTCATCAAAAAAACCAATAAATTTGTTTTCTTTACAACTTATTGTTTTAGGAACTAAAAAGTATAAATAATTAATATAATGTCTAAAGAGAAATTCAAATTCATTGATTTATTTGCGGGTGTAGGAGGCATGAGAATTGCTTTTGAGCGCAATGAAGGTGAATGTGTATTTAGTTCTGAATGGGATAGATATAGTCAAAAAACCTATTACAAAAATTTTGGCGATATGCCAGCAGGAGACATTACCAAAATTGAAGCAAAAGATATTCCTGACCATAATATATTAATTGGAGGTTTTCCTTGCCAACCATTTAGTAGCATTGGCAAAAGAGAAGGGTTTGAACATCCGACACAAGGAACACTATTCTTTGATATAGTAAGGATTTTAAAAGAAAAGAAACCTGAATCTTTTTTATTAGAAAATGTATCCGGCTTAAAACATCATGATGGCGGTAATACGCTCAAACAAATAATGAGTACTTTAAGGAACGAACTTAACTATTGGGTTGATATTAAAGAATTAGACTCCGCAGATTATGGTGTACCTCAGCACAGAAAAAGAATTTATATAGTAGGCTTTAATAAAAAAATTAGCAAGCACACAAATTTTGCATTTGAGTGGCCAAAAAAACAGGAGAAAAAAGTTGGAATTGGTCAATTTGTAGAATCCCATGACAATGGATATTCCATTTCCGAGCACCTTCAAAAATCCTACATCTACAAAAAAGACGACGGTCGCCCCCAAGTAATTGACAAAAATTCAGACATCCAAGTAAAAACCCTCTGTTCTACTTATCATAAAATTCAACGCCTTACAGGCACCTTCGTAAAAGACGGAAAAACTGGCTTGCGCTTATTATCACACAACGAATGTAAAGCTGTGATGGGCTTTCCAAAAAACTTTAAATTTCCTGTATCTAGAACACAGATGTATAGACAAATGGGAAATTCTGTAGCGATTCCTGTGGTTCAAGCAATTGCTAAAGAGATGATAAGTATATTAAATAATTGTCTGATAAAAAATAGTAAGGAAGTAAATTTAAGTCCCGATGCTAAGAAAACTTATCCTATAGCTATCTAACTTCCCCCTCCGACAAATGCCGCACCAAACACCGCTTAGCCACCGGCAACAACGTCTCCTCCACAGGAAATGCCAAGTTCGTTTCAATAGAATAAACCGCAGGCAAGGTCATACTTTTTCGAGCCTTCAATAATTCTAGTTTAATACTTTCGTAGGTATTGACAAAGTTTCGCGTCCACTCATTGACAAAATGAGATTTTAAGGAGCGGAAACGGTCGTTGGTGCGTTGAAAAATGCTCAATTTATAATTATAGACTCTGATGGAGCGACTGCCATCGGAGAGGAAGAAGTAGCCCTCTTCATTTTGATGTGGTAAAATGCCAATAGGCGTAATGGATAAGCTATTTTCTACGTAGTCATAAAATTCTGTCCCATTATTTACGGTGCTTTGCATCTCTTGCATAGCAAATTGTACGATGTCTTCAATCTCGTTCATTAGACCATTGTCCGCAATCATTTCTTCGTAAATAAGGCGAATTTTTTTAAGCTGAATTCCTGTAAGCTTTTTGGGGAATTGACTTTTAACCAACTGCTTGCTTTCTTTAAAATTTTGCAAATTTCTAAAATGAAAAATCAAATCCGCCAATTGAGGATAGAGGTGATTGTCATTAAAAGCTTTATTGATACGCTGTAGATAGGCGAGTAATGTATATTTCTTTGATTCAAAATCAATATTCCCTTCGATAAACCAAGTTTCTGATAAAAAGCTCATAGTCCAAATGTTTAGTGAATTATTATTACATTTTAAAAAATATAATTCTTAAATGCAAGCACTTTACCAAATCTACGCAAGTTGTTTTAGTAGCAATGATGACCAATTAAATTTAAACCTACACGGCTTTCTAAAAATGGGTAATTTTGTCATCTCAAACACCAAAATCTTTATTTGATGAATAAGTTATTTGATGAACTGTGGATAAGCATGGAGTCTTATTTTGCTCAATTAATCTTCTTATTACCGAAGATATTATTGGCATCTGTGGTCTTTGCCTTCTTCTATTTTTTAGCCAACCGCAGCCGAAATTTTGTCAATGCTCGGTTGACCAATAATATGGATGACCCATTATTGGCAACCTTTCTAAGTCGAGTCGTCAAAATTGCCATCGTAATTATTGCCTTATTATTTGCCTTACAAATTTTAGGATTAGCAGGTATAGCGACAGGCCTGATTACAGGAGCAAGTGTTAGTGCCATCGTGATTGGTTTTGCCTTTAAGGATATAGGGGAGAATTTTCTAGCTGGCATAATGCTGGCTTTTCATCGGCCTTTCCGAGTAGGCGATACCGTAGAATTGGATGGGTATACAGGTACGGTCGTTGCTTTGAATTTGCGAAATTCTCGTATCAAGACCTTTGATGGAAAGGATATTTTTATCCCTAACGCCAATGTTATCAAAAATCCTGTAGTCAATTATACGATGGATGGTTTCTTACGGTATGATTTTACTATTGGATTAGATTATGGTTCAGATGTTAATCAAGCTATTCAAGTAATCATGAAGACCATGCAGCAAATTTCTGGTGTATTACAAGAGGAGAAAAAAATTACTATTAGTATCAGTAATTTAGGCACAAGTACCCTTGATTTGACTGTCTATTATTGGTTGGATACTTTTGATAAAAGTATTTCTTCTGGAGTTGTCAAAACAAAAGCCGTTCAGCAAACATTGGATGCTTTGACGGCAGCAGGTTTTTATTTGCCTGGAAACGTTATGGAGGTTAAGAATTATAATGAGCAAGCAGTAGCTGTAGGAAATAGATAAATTTTAAAACCATCTAAATCCGTTGGCATTCTTTCTAATTTTACCAACGGATTATTGCCAAGGGATAGATTATTAGTTCTTTAGCCAACGTTCTAAATCACAATTCAAAAAGCACGCTCCCCGCATCCGCACTCACCAAAAAATCCAATTTCAATACCAAATTAATTGGCTGTTCTCTTTTATTCTTTTTAGAAAAATAAAAAACGCCCTCTTTCCTAGCATCCAATTCAGGAATCGGTATCTTGCCATCTATATTGTTATGTCGAATTTCTTTATCAAGTGCCAATAATCGTTTGTGAGTCAATCCTTTTTGTGCTAACAATTTTAATAATTTAGCCCTATAGATACCTGTGATTTTAATTTTAGCAAGGCCTTTACTTAAATCCTTTCCCGACAAGGGGCAGATATTCGTAATTAAAAAATAAATAGTTGTCAATTTAGTTTGATTCAATAACCAACCAAGGCGCCAATCTTGTTTTTTAAGGTAAGACAATTCAAAAGCAAAGGTGGGTAAAGCGGTATTCAAGTAATCCAACTGGGCTTTTTCATCTACAAAATAACAGCCATCGACTGCGCTTTTTAATAGCAAATCTACCCCACGATGTTGTAGGTGACGGTCGCGAACTCTTTCGACTTTAAATACTGTGTCTTGAAAAATTTTTGGATAATAGCTATCCAAATAAGTACCTAATAATTCTTCTTTAGAAAGGTCTTGGTAGAAGTTTGATTTCATTATTATAGCGTTTAGTTGTTTTCTCTTGCTTAAAGGTAAATAAAATATTTTTGAAAATCCCACGAAAATTCCGCATCTTAGTGATAATTATATATTTTATTTCAAAAATAACGATTCATGCAACGTAAACATTTCGACGTTTTGATTATTGGTGCAGGTATTTCAGGCATAAGTGCTGCTTATTACCTACAGAGAGATTGCCCGACAAAGACCTATGCTATTTTAGAAGGACGGCATACATTAGGAGGGACATGGGATTTGTTTAAATATCCAGGGATTCGTTCGGATTCTGATATGTACACTTTGGGGTTCGATTTCAAGCCTTGGACCGACCCAAAAGCCATTGCAGATGGTCCGTCAATTATGAACTATTTGCATGAAACGGTCGATGAATTTGACATAAGAAAGCACATTCGATATAATCAAATGGTCGTCAATGCCTCTTGGTCATCTGAAGATGCCCTTTGGACATTAACCGCCGACCAAAAAGATGGGGAGGGACAAGTTCAATATACGTGTAATTTCTTGTCCATGTGTTCAGGTTATTACAACTATGAAGAAGGTTATACGCCTGATTTTGTTGGGATGGAAGATTTTCAAGGAAAAATTCTTCATCCGCAAAAATGGCCAGAGGATTTAAATTATGATAATCAGAAAATAGTGGTCATCGGTAGTGGCGCAACTGCCGTTACGATAGTACCAGAGATGGCAGAAAAAGCTGCACATGTAACGATGCTACAACGCTCCCCCACGTTCGTGGTGGCTGCGCCCGATGAGGATAAAATCGCCAATTTAACCAACAAAATTTTACCTGATAAAATGGCTTATAGCCTAAATCGGTGGCGAAAAATCAGAATGCAAAGATTCACTTACACATTGGCTCGAAAGTACCCGAAGTTCATGAAGAACTTATTGATAAAAGGTGTCAAAAAAGAGTTAGGAGAATCGTATGATGTAGATACGCATTTCACCCCTAGCTATAATCCTTGGGATCAAAGAATTTGTCTAGTGCCAAATGGGGATTTATTCACGTCCATTAAAGAAGAAAAAGCATCTGTAGTAACCGACCATATCGAAAAATTCACGCCAAATGGTATCTTATTAAAATCAGGAAAAGAACTAGAAGCAGACATCATTATCACAGCTACTGGTCTAAATCTTAAACTTCTAGGAGGTCTCCCATTTGTGATTGATGGTAAAAAAATAGATTTATCTAAAACAATTTCTTACAAAGCCATGATGTTTAGTGATATTCCTAATCTAGCACTTGCATTTGGCTATACCAATGCTTCTTGGACCTTAAAATGCGACCTATCCAATCAATACGTTTGTCGATTAATCAATTACATGGATGAACACGGTTATAAGCAATGCACCCCTAGACAAAATGACCCTAGTTTAGAATTAGAAGATTGGTTAGATTTCACCTCTGGCTACATCCGCAGAGTTATCCATACGTTACCAAAACAAGGCACTAAAAAACCTTGGCGATTAGAACAAAATTATCTAGAAGACAAGCGAATGATAGGTAGAAGTAAAATTGATGATGGCGTGATGGTATTTTCTGCGCCAAAGAAACGCGAAATAGCTGCCGAAGGAATGAAGGAAGTGGTTAGTGGTAAGTTGTGAGTTATGAGTTTTAGGACGTGTTCAAAAAGTGTTAAAATCAAAAAAATATTTTTAAAGCAATTAACTGTCGATGCTTTGTGAATTTAAACTTAGTGCTTTATACTTGAATTTGAACGTTCTCCCTGCTATTTTGCAGAACACGACCTAGAACGAGTCTATTATGTAAAACCTAAAAAATCCCTGCCGTCAGGCAGGCTGTCGTCATGTATTCAGTAGAAACATTCATATTAGAGAAAGAGGGGCATCAAAAAGCAGTTTTGCAGTTTTTGAATGACCTCATGATGTCAACTCCCGAAGTGACCAGTAAAATTCGTTATAAAGTTCCTTTCTATTATCGCAAAAGTTGGATATGCTATTTAAATCCTACGAAAAAACCAGCAGGCATTGAACTCGTATTTTTAAGAGGCAATGAATTATCAAACGAACAAGGGCTATTAGATGCCAAAGGGCGGAAACAAGTCGCAGGCGTTACCTTTGAAAAGGTAGCTGATATTCCAGTAGAAAAAGTATTAGAGATTATACAAGAGGCGATTTGGTTAGATGAAACTACCCCATATGCTTCAAAACGGACGCACAAAAGTTAGTTTTATCACTAAAAAATAGCATAAAAAAGGCGTAAGAAATACCTAGAAATTTGGTCAAAAAGACTTAATATATCAAAAAATAAATTTTAAAAATCAGGCAAATATTTTTTTTTAAAATTATTTTTTTACTGTTTTAAATGTATAAAAATTGACATATTTCAAAACTTTAACATTTATTTAGAACCTATTTTTTTGGTAAAATGTTAGAAAATGCATTAAAATTGTCCATAATTTATATTGATAATCTGTTGATTACAAATAATAAATTTTGAATAAACCAAAAACCGGAATGATTTAAGTAAAGTATAAGTTGATTTGTCCAAATTAGACAAATATCCATTCATTTATATTTTAAAAAAATATTTATGAAGGCAGGTGTTTGACTTATATATTGAAAGGCCCTACCTTTGTAGTCCCATATTTAATGAAGTTCCAATCGCAAGAAAAAATTTAAAAGTTTGCCCATTTTAATAGGCAGGCAAAATCCAAACGGACTAAAAATTTTACAAATTCCCAAATTAAAAAAGGAAAGAATACTTAGGTATTTGGTAAAGTTTAGAAAAAATTGAACAATATAATAATTAATACTTTAGATTAATTGTTAATGCTCATTTCACTGAACACTACTTAGTACCAGTTAATATAATTCAAAAGTTATCCAGAGAAAAGCTATTGTATATCAAGTTTTCTGATGGTTGATTTTAGATTTATTGATACTTTCTAAAAGTATTTTTTCAAAAAAATTATCCCAACTTAAAGCGTTGGTTTTCAGAAGTTTATTAGAAATATTTTCGCTGACCCACAGCAGAATCAATCCCACATCGATTCTTAAATATTTAGATAAGCGGCTATAAATCAATTAATTAAGTAATGTTTTGAACATTTTTCCGTGAACTAAGTATCCAAAATTATTGACATGAACAAGGTTAAAGTAATGCTCCTATTGAGTATAGGGGTTCTGTTGTCACTCACAACACTGACAGCAAATGTATCTGATGCATTTGAATATGATTATGCTGCTGAAAAAGCATTCTACGCATCTTACTCAGAATCAGAAATTAAGTCTAACGTGATGAATAGCAATCACGTATTAGCCAACCACTACGACGCTTCCGTCCAATACTTCGTAAAAGACAATTTATACTACGGCAGAAAAGGTTTTTCTAAGACCATTGGAAGAACAATGATGTATTTTCCTATCATTGAGCAGTATTTAAAAATGTACAACTTACCTGATGATTTGAAGCATGTAGTCATTGTTGAATCTCACGCTAATCCACATGCGACGTCACACTGTGGCGCAAAAGGATTATGGCAAATGATGCCAGAAACAGCAAGAAGATATGGTTTGGTGGTCAATGCACAGCAAGATGACCGCAAAGACCCAAGAAAATCTACCGAAGCAGCCATTCAATACTTATCTTATTTGTACAATTTTTTAAATAAAGATTGGACATTAGCCATTGCCGCTTATAACTGTGGCGAAGGAAGAGTAAAGAAAGCGATTCGTCAAGCGAACAGTTACGACTACGATAAAATAAAGCACTTGCTACCAAAGCAAACGCAAAAATATATTCCAGCTATTTTAGCAGCAGGTTATTCGATTAATAATTATGCAAGCTATGGCGTACGAGCAGAAAATACACCGTACACTTTGAGATTTACCAATACCGTAAAAGTATTTGATAAATTGACTTTTGCAGAAATTTCTTCTATTACAAATACGCCTATTGGAACGGTACAAAAATTAAATCCTTCTTATTCTAAAGGATATGTACCAACCAACAAAAAAGGAAATTATGTGATTCTTCCTTCAGTGAGCAGCAACCAATTAAACAGCTATTTACGACGGTCTAACCGTTATGCTGTGCAAATGCGGTTCTAACATCAAGGAACAAAAAAGGGAAAGGAAATGTAAAATCTAAAATTACAAATTCAAAATTTAAAAGTACTGGCAATCAGCAACTTCTATTTTTTAAGATGTAAATTTATTTATCATTTCTAGAATAATCACAAACCTATAATCGACGAAAAAGACTAATAGATTAAGTTATTTTTCGGCTATGCTAAACTCAAAATAATGCTAGAAATTATGATATTTATGACGATTATTTATTTATTAAATATTTTAAAAAACCAAGCTCAACCCGAGTCGATTTAAGTATATATTTTAAAAGTTAAAGAGATTAAAACAGTATTGTAGAAAAGGATTAAAACAAGAGAGGTTTTACAACGGAATCAATAATCTCGAAAAAATACGATAGCCTTCTAGCTGTCAAGCAAATAACCAAAATTGTTTTTATCCAAAATTTTCTATTAGCAGAAAGCTTCGGCTTTCCATTAACCAAACTTTTTATAATCTCATGTGCGAAAAAGGGTAGCTCGATTTAGTTCGGGTTACCCTTCTTTTATTTAGAAGAGTAGAGAGTAGAGACCATTCCGTAAGCGGAATTGAGAGCGTAGAGACTTTCAAACAGCCCTCAAACTAATAAAGTCTCTAAGGTTTTTTTTATAAAAATGGAACATCCGAATAACTGTTGATTTATTGGGACATTCCCGAAATAAATTCGGGACAGGCAGAGTCCCAATAAATCAAAAAAGGGGATTAAAGGGGGAGCTAATGAAATTCGGGGTGAATCGAATAAACGATATGCCATAATCCCGAAGGGATTGAACCTGAATAGCCCTGTATGTAAATGCAGGGGCAATGATGATAATTCTCCCCTATCTCCCAACTCTGGAGGAGTTGAACATGAATTTGTCTATTTTATTCACGTTCAACGCCTTTAGCGTTGTAATATTTGTGCATATTGGTAATTGCCCCGCATTTGCATACGGGGCTAATCTTGTTTAACCACTTCGTGTTTTTTGTGGTCAATGAAATGACTAGCTTAAACTTTGTTTTGTTTACATAGCACTAGCATTTATAATAAGGAGTTATTAGCAGGCTAAATATTGCCAAAATCAACTACGCCAACTCCTTCCCAACCTTCTCCAACAAAGCCTTAGTCGCCCGTATCCCGTCAGGTTCACTCAAGGTCTGCCCTTCGTATTCAATATCAATATAGCCCGTGTAACCAGCATCTTTTACAATTTGTAGGACTTTTCTATAATCGGTATGTATCTCATTTCCATCTGCATCAAAATCATTAGTTTTACCGCTTACACCTTTGGCAAAAGGCATTAATTCTGCGGTACCTTTATACCTATCATAGGATTCTTCACACTTGGTGTAATCTTCCGCATTTCTGGTAATACAAAAATTTCCAAAGTCAGGTAAAGTTCCACAAAATGGGCTATTCACCCCTTTCATCACCGCCGCCAACCAATCTCCTTTGGACGAATGACCACCATGATTTTCTACAATTATATTGATACCATTCGCTTTACCAAATTCCGTCAATGCGCCCAATCCTTGGATGGCTGCATCTTTGACTTCTTCTGCCGTTCCATTACCTGCTGCATTCACTCTAATCGAATGACAACCTAAAAATTTAGCAGCTTCTACCCACTGATAATGATTTTCAACTGCTGCTTTTCGTTTGGTGGCATCCAAGTCGCCCAAATCGCCCAAAGCATCACACATAATCAACAAAGGCTTGACGCCTTCCCCATCACACCTCCCCTTCAAATCCTTTAGGTAGTCCATATTTTTTGCCTTATTATAATAAAAGGTATTGACAAATTCTACGGCATCCAGCCCATATTCTTTTTTAGCAATCGCTGGAAAATCAATGGGGTTTAATACGCCTTGTAAAAGAGAATCAGGGTCGGTCATTAAGGCTCTTCCAAAAGCACCAAAATCGCCACCTTTCAAAGCATCTCCAAAAAAGGAACGATGCAAAGACCATTGAGCTAAGGAAATTTTGAAAAAAGGTGCTTTGGCAACGGCTACTGCTTCGGTAGCTTTTTTTGCGGCTTGCGCCCCTTCTCCTGCACAGGAAAAAGTGGTCGCCGAAAATCCAAAAAGTCCAGCTGTAGCAAGGCCTGTGCCCAATTGTTTTATCGTTTTTCTTCTACTAGTATCCATTGAGTAGTTGTTTTGATGAAAAAAGTAAATGTAATGAAGGGTTTTTAAAACTCCAAAGTTTTGAGGAAAGGTTATTGGAAATTAGTAGTAGTTATGATAATTCAAGTTCAAGAGGTTCAGCAGTCACTCCTTGAACTTGATACTTGATACTTGAACTTGCACTTCTAATCCCTCTGCCTCTCGCCCTCTGCCCTCCGCCAAATCATCACCAATAATTCACACGAATCAAAGGGTCCCAATCACGCTCAGTCGCTAATAAATTCAACTTTCTAGGCGCTTTAAGGGTCGATAAGCCAGCTCCATTTTTAAAAGAAACGCCTTCTACAGTGAATAATCTTTTAGAATCTATTTTTTTTAGTAAGGTTGTAGCATCGTTCTCCAAATGAACTTCATACAAATCCGTTATCATCGCACCATTTCCATCTTGGTAAAAGCCTGTCAAAAATAAATTATCGGCCTCATCCTTGATAAAATTCAAGCTTTGATAACTCCCCCAACTAGCATTTACCCAATCCGCTGTTTTTTTTGTCTCTTTTCGCCAAGTTTTCACCAATTTAAAGTCTAGTGGCAAAGGAATAAAAGTAGAGGTCTTCGTAACGTAAAAATCTATTCTATTCGAATCCCATCCACCTACCGCCAATATCATTTTATTGCCAACATTGATTAGACCAATAGCTCCCGCCGTATCTTCTTGTCGATTAATTTTAAGATTCAAGGACTTTGGATTATCAGGATTGGTTAAATCATAAAATACAACGCTCGATTTTATCCTATCAGTCCCACCTTCGGTTCCTATGGCTAAAAGATTATTGGCTAATTGGAATCCACTAGCGTGATTGTGTCGCATTCCAGGAAAGTCATCGTTGATATAAATCATTTTGGTAATAATTCCTCTTTTCTTGACACTCGTAATACCTTTCATTCTAGCAATAAAGAAATAAGCTTTATTATTGGAGCTTCCAGAAACCACTAAATGTTGTTTGTCTAATTGTTGGATGCCTTGAAGATGTCCACCTTTAGGGGCAATAAAAGTATCTTGTTGAATTTTGAAAACCACAGGTTGTTCGGGAATAACTTTGAAGGATTTGGCTACATCTGAGGCGTGTGAATCATTGGAGGGTATCAATACATTAGGAGACTTACAACTAAAATTAAGCAGTAGGAATAGTAGCAAAATTTGAAATAGTACAATTTTCATCAAGACTTTTATTTTGAGGTTCGGACTAGTTTTATGATTGCTTAAACACGAAAATCGTAAATTTAGCCAATCGTTAATAAAGACAATAAGAGTTTTCTTATAAAAATGAAACATCCGAGCAAATGTTGATTTATTGGGACATTCCCGAAATAAATTCGGGACAGGCAGAGTCCCAATAAATCAACAAAGAGTTTTTAAAGGGTGAGCTAAACATTTTTATAAGAAAACCCTATAAAGACAATAAATTTCCTTCAAAACTTACGAAATATTAACATGGCAGCAACCAAAACCTTATCTATCCTCGAATTATTATTAGCAATGGCTATCAAATCTCCTCGAATAGCTGAGATAACTGCTAATGCAGAAGCAATGGCTGCATTAAGTAATACGGATAAGCTATCAATTGGGTCTGTTTTAGAACAAAATGCCATCACCTACAAAGATAAAACCGCTATACTTTATGAGGATTCAACGTACACGCATTTTGAATACAATGCACTAGTTAATCAGTACGCCAACTGTTTTTATGAACATGGTATTCGAAAAGGTACGGTAGCAGTTGTTTTTTTAGAAAATCGCTTAGAAACTTTACTATTAATTTCGGCTTTAGCCAAATTAGGAGCCGTTGCTTCGATGATAAACGCCAATCAAAAAGGAGCAGTTTTAAAACATAGCATAGAAACCGACCAAGGCGATTATTTTATCATTGGTGAAGAACGGATAGCTGATTTTGAAGCCATCTTATCGAACAATTTGACTTTCAAGATTTCACCAAAAGGATAAAAACAGCCCTACCTTCTTATGCCGTGCCGATTTTTATTAGATTTGTGTCAGATTTTGAAAAAACTGCAACGCATAAAATCAAAAAATCGGTGTTGAAAAAAGAAGGCTTTACGGTTCATGCTAAAGGAACACCTATTTATGTGTTATTGCCCAAAGCGGTAACTTATACTAAACTAACAACCGAAATTGCTCAACAAATAGAAGCAGGAACTATTTCTTTTTAGGAGCTTTAAAAAAATACTTGAAAGGTAGCGCCAAGCTCTGCTTGGTGTAGAATATATATTTTTTAAATACCAAGCAGAGCTTGGCACTACAGTAATAATTATGAAAAAATCAATCCTATTATTTGTATTTACGGCTTTCACTTTTGCAGCTATGCTAACTTCCTGCAAAAATGAAAAAGCGGAAGATGCAACAACCGAAACAGAAGAAGCCATCGAAGAAGAAATCGATGAGCAATTTCTATACGCCAATAATTTATATAAAGAAAACTGTGTTTCTTGCCACGAAGGCAGTGTCACCCAATTCATAGACAGAGACTGGTTGCATGGCAATTCTTGGAATGAAGTCAATCGTTCACTTCGTTATGGACATACTTTTATGGAGGATGTTCCTTTTGTAAAAACATTCCCTGATTCTGCTTTTAATAAATTGACGGATTATATGTTGGTTAGTTTAGAACAAAAAACGATTGAGTCTTTTCCAGACAAACCAGATTATTCGCAAACTATCAAATCAGAAGCGCTTTCTTATAAATTAGATACGGTGGTAAAAGGCTTAGAAATACCTTGGGGTATCGACTTTTTACCGAGTGGCGATATTTTGGTAACAGATAGAAATGGGAATTTTTACCGCCAGAAAGAAGGAGAAGAAAAAGTAATGATTAAAGGAACTCCAAAGGTACATTATGATGGACAAGGTGGTTTATTGGATGTCAAAGTACACCCTGATTTTGCTACAAATCAAACCATTTACATTTCCTATTCAAAACCGAATAATAATAAGGAAGCGAATACGGCACTTATGATGGCTAGATTAGTCAACGATGAATTAGTAGACCAGAAAATAATTATGGATGCCAAGCCTTATACGACCTTGAAATATCATTTTGGTTCTCGAATAGAATTTGATAATGAGGGGCATTTATATGTATCCATTGGCGATCGAGCGAATAGAGATGAAAATCCACAAGATTTGAGTAAATATCCAGGGAAAATTCACCGATTTAATGCAGATGGAAGTATTCCAGCAGACAATCCTTTTGTGGATACAGAAGGAGCGATACCTTCTATTTGGTCCTATGGTCATAGAAATCCACAAGGTTTAGTTTTTGATAAGGAAACGGGTGTAATGTGGGAAACTGAGCATGCGCCAAGAGGCGGAGACGAAGTGAATATTATTGAAAAAGGGAAAAATTATGGTTGGAATGAAATTTCTTATGGTATCAATTATAATGGAACGGTTTTTACCAATACGACACACAAAGACGGGATGGAGCAACCTATTTTTTACTACATGCCATCGACGGGAACTTGTGGATTGACCATAGTTTCGGGCGATAAATATCCAGCTTGGAAGGGTGATTTATTAGCAGGTTCGCTTCGGTTTCAATATATTTCTCGTTTAAAAATGGAGGGCCAAAAAGTCGTTGGGGAAGAACGATTAGTAGAAAGTATCGGTCGATTAAGAGATGTTAAGATGGGAGACGATGGGTATATTTATTTTACGGTCGAGAATCCTGGAATTGTTTTTAGAATTATGCCCGTTCAAGAAGCGATATAATTATATATAGTTAAAACATGGTGATTTTACAAATCACCATGTTTTAAAATAACAATCCACCAATAGAAATAAAAGTCTAATATTCCTACATATACATATAAAACTAAAGGGTTTTCTTATAAAAATAGAATATCCTAGAAAATGTTGATTGATTGGGACATCGAATCCCAATCACCCTTAAAACCCCTTTTTACAAATTTTGCCGTTCGATACGGCAAAATTTGTTGTGAGCATATAGTTAAGCTGTTTTATAAGAAAACCCTTTATAAAACTACTTCCCTATACCCTTCCTACCCAGAGTTTTTTGTACATTGCCAATTAAATAGAAACTGAAAGTATATAAATAATCATACTATTTTTATAATGACAAATCGTAAGCTTGCTGCTGTACTTTTTGCCGACATTGTTGGTTATACTGCATTGATGCAAAGTGATGAGTCATTGGCATTGTCTACCCTAGAAAAATTCAAACAAGAATTAGACAGACAGATTCCTGCGAATCAAGGAGAAATCATTCAATTTTATGGAGACGGCTGTCTATGCGTTTTTAATTCATCGGTAGATGCGATGACCGCTGCCAAAAAGCTACAGCTAGCTTTTCAAAAAGCTCCAGTTGTCCCTGTGCGTATAGGGTTAAATGTAGGGGATTTAGTTTTTCGAGATGGGAATGTGTTTGGAGATGCCGTCAATATAGCATCGAGGGTAGAATCTTTGGGTATTTCCGGTTCGGTATTATTATCAAGCACCCTTAGAGACCAGATAAAGAATCAGCCACAATTTGAAGTAACTAGCCTAGGAAAATTCGATTTCAAAAATGTAAGCCTTCCGCTGGAAGTATTTGCGCTAAGCAATGAAGGAATAGCTGTTCCGAAAAAGAATGCCATCAAAGGGAAATTAAAAACGGTAAGTCCTAAAAAAACGAAATGGCAAATTCCTGCTTTATTAGCTGCTGTTTTGGCAATAGCTGCACTATTTTGGTTTGAAACCGATGACCATGCAATTCCGACGGCCTCTGTGCAGCCTTCTATCGCTGTACTTCCATTCCGAGATATGAGTCCCAACAAAGACCAAGAGTATTTTGGAGATGGTATTGCCGAAGAAATATTGAATACTTTGGCACAACTAGAAGCCATAAAAGTAGCTGGTCGTACCTCTTCTTTTTCTTTCAAAGGCAAAGAACCCACCATTGCAGCCATTGGCGAAGCATTGCATGTCAATCATGTCCTAGAAGGAAGTGTCCGCAAGCAAGACGATAAAATAAGGGTGACCGCACAGCTAATCAAAGTAGCAGATGGATTCCATGTTTGGTCTGATAAATATGACCGAGATTTTGATGATATTTTTAAAATCCAAGACGAGTTAGCACAAAGTATTGGAGAAGTGTTGCTCACAAAATTAGCCCCCGAACAACGATTAAAGTTAACCACCAAAACCGCCCCTAAAAGTGCCGCTTACGATTTATTCATGAAAGCTAAGCACATCCATAAGAACATTTATAATAGCAGTTTAAATATAGCCGATTTTCTAAAAAGTGAGCAGTTATTTTTACAAGCTATAGGATTAGATTCGACAGATGCCTCAGTCCATGCAGGCTTAGCGGACCTCTACGATTCTTTCTGGGTACGCATACCTGAAATGGATACGCTAGCCAAAGAAAAGTATCTACAATTGATGGAGCAGGAAAGTAAATTAGCCATACAACTTAATCCGAATTTAGCTTATGCCAATCAAGTAAGAGGCTACATCCTTAGGCGTACCAATCAAACAGATGCTTCTTTTAAGCATTTCTTAGATGGCTATAAAATCAGTCCTAAAAATCCAGAATCAATCATTGGGCTGGCCAATTTATATTTGGATATGGGTTTGCACGAAGATGCCCTACAATTTGCGGAGAAAACAATTCAAATCGACCCACTCTATCGCCAAGGATTGACCATGCAAATCTATTGCAATTTCTATTTAGGAAATTTAGAAGAAACAGTGAATCTGTGTCAATCCTTTTTAGACATTGACCACAATAACATGACTGCGCTAGAATACCTATTTCGGGCTTCCTTTTTATTAGATGATAAAAAACAAGCATTAGCAGCTTGGGAACAAATGGAGACGATTGATGCGAATACAACGGAGAGATTGGGCTTAGAATTAGAACATGCGCTTTTACAGAATGATACCGCTTATATTGATATTATTCTAGCGGAGGAGAATCAAAATGCTAAATTTAATGTGTACTATTATCGAGGAGAAAAAGACCAAGCGGAAACAGCTTTTCAATTAGCCACCGAAGAATACCTCTCTTATGCTGATACAGAGGCTATTCCACAAGGAAACATTTACCTTGACCTCTTAAAAAATAGAAGACTGCAACAATACCAGACCAAAGCATGGTTTAAGCAAGCATTAAACGTTGAAAAGAAGAAATATGACTATCTGTTTAACAAATATCCAAGAGCTGATGCCATCTTAAAATAAAATTATCTTCAAACTAGGTAAATACTCTGTAACAAAAAATTCTTATAATACGCCTCGCCCGTACGGGCGAGACAAAAATTAAAACAACTTTTGTTACACAGTAGTAAATAAATTCAGCTCTAAAGTTTAGGGTTAAAAAAATCTCCATCCCCCATGCCTACCGAGGCGCCCTATCCAAATCATTTTCCAAAAAGGAAGACGCTCTCCAAAATAGAAAGGCAGCAATTGCACACATTCCAATCCCCATTGTCATAGCCCAACGCAAACTTTCTTGACCAAATTCTGGTGCTAGATAGTCACTTGCCATACCAATAAATAAAGGGCCGAAGCCCAAACCTATTAAGTTAAGGAACAGGTAAAATACAGCCGAAGCCATAGCCCGCATTCGTAGCCCAACCATTCCATGTGCCATCGCAATACAAGGGGCTAAATAAAAAGACCATAAAGTTTTAACAATTATGTTTCCAACAACAACAATATACTTATTACTGGTTGCCAGCATCAGTGCCAATAACGGAATAGAAGCTACAATAGCGAGTGTTGGAATAATCAAATACATTCGTCTATCATTCTGTCCGTATTTATCCGTCAAAAAGCCTCCTAACCAAACACCTAAAGCACCACCGCCGCCACTACCAATAGCTAGCCAAGTCCCGATTTCTCCTTTTTCCATTCCATGCATACGAGCTAAAAAAGAAGGTAACCAGTTACCTATGCCATAGACAGAAAAACAGTGAATTCCTGCTCCTAAAGCCAAACATAAAAATGCTTTCCGACTCATCAATAATTTAAAAACTTGCCCAAGGCTATAGTTAGCCGCATCCTTTGTCCTCAAATTATCAGCATATCCTCTGGGGGGTTCTTTGACTGTAAAATAGAAAAACACGGCGTATAAAATTCCAGGTAAGCCTAAAAACATTAAAGCAGACCGCCAACCAAAAAATTCATCTAACCAACTACCAAATAAATACCCCAATAAAATTCCAATATAAATCCCCATCGAATAAACGGCCAAAGCCGTCGCTCGTTTATTGGCAGGAAAATAATCAGAAATCATGGAGTGCGCCGCAGGGCTTGCCCCTGCCTCTCCAATTCCTACCCCAATTCTAGCTAATAATAGTTGTGTAAAGTTTAAAGCTCGACCAGAAACAACCGTCATGGCACTCCATATCGCCAAAGAAATAGCAATAATCTTTTTTCGATTGGTTTTGTCTGCTAGTCTTGCAATAGGAATCCCTAAAGTCACATAAAACAAAGCAAAGGCAAGTCCTGTTAATAAACCCAATTGAGTATCTGACAAGCCCAAATCTGTTTTAATACTCTCTTGCAGGATGACTAAAATTTGTCGGTCAATAAAATTGAAGATGTAAACGCCTGTGAGGACGTAAAGGACATATTTTTTGTAGTCTTCTGAGTAAACGGTAGGGTTTTCTGTTGCAGAATTGGGCAAGGTTAGGTGATTTTTCGTTTTGTAATGAGTGTAAGGTAAGAAAAAAAGTGTAAGAACTGCAATAGAGCATGATGGTTTAGAATTAGCAGTAAGAATTATGGATTGCTATTATAGCAATAATGACTATCTAAAATTTCCAGATGCTTTAAGCTTATTATTATCAAAAAAAACAAAATTATTACGAGCGATTAACACTGATGAGATAGATAAAACGGAGTTTGAAGCTCAAAAATCCAAGCTCTTTGAACAGATATTAGCTTTTTTGAAAGAAATTTAGCCGCTTTTCTACGCTACAAACTGTTAACTACCAATTATTTTTTAAGGGTCTCTATTGTTTTGATTATATTTGTAAGGCAGGGGTTTTCTTATAATGCCTTTGTGCAAAACAAAAATAAAGAAGGGGTAGCACTGGTGGGGGAAACAGCCGCAAAGCTCTCAACTATGTATGGAGAAGGAGCCTACCAGATAAGAATAATGAGTGCCGCAGGTTGTAGAGTGTCTGAAAATTACATTCATACAATCCCTAGCCACATTGATACGGTTTATCAAACGATATGTGAAGGGGATGAATTACTTTTTGGAACCAATAGACTAACAGAACCAGACGTATATGTAGAAAATTTTATTTCTTCGAAGAACTGCGATAGCTTAGTTACCCTATATCTTGAAGCTCAAAAAACTTAGATGTCGATAGATGGAAAAGGGAATCTATTGAAGATTTACGAATTGCCTGCCAACAACATAATAATTGGCATATAGGAATTAGTAATCCTTGTTTTGAAGTCTGGCTACTATTTCATTTTGTAGATACCTTAGTTGATAACAACGAAAAGTGTAGTGAATTAAAAGCATCATTAAATCAAATAGCTAAAAGTAATCAAGAACTAAAACGATATGCAAGTTTATTAAATGTTACGACAGAAAATGCAGCAAAAGCAGACACTTCTCCACAGGGTGATTATCCAGATAGAATGCAAACAAAACTCTACCTTTTAGCGAAACAAATGTTGACAGTACTCGGCAACCAATTATAGCTAACTGCATCTATTTCTACTTCTTTTGAAAATTAGTCTTATTTTTGACTATACTTGCTTATCGCAAAAATTATTAATTGAGGAATTTTTATGAAAAATAATAAAAAGCCTACCTATAGCATTCAATCTTTTCACTTTGAGAATTTCAAGGGGATTATGAAGACGGAGGTAAATAATTTGCCAGCAGATGCGCCTTGGATTTTGTTGACGGGGGAAAATGGATATGGGAAGACTTCTGTCTTGCAGGCTATTGCTTGTAGTTTAGTTGGTTCTTACAAAGAAAAACACATTCATGAATATTTTATAGAAACTATAAAAAGAGTTAGTGTAAAGACCATTATTTATAATTCTGGGATTTATAAGTTAGAAAACAAAACAATAAATGATAAATTTAGACATCCTCTTGTTCACAGTTTTGTTAGGCGAAATAATAAAGAAAAAATCTCTTCTGTAGCTTGTTATGGTTCATCTAGACTTGATACCTATACAGAGAGTAGCATAGAAAACATTCGACAATCAAAAATCAAAAACCTCTTCGACACTACTTCTCTATTGGAAAATATAGAATATCAATTAACACGGTGGTATGCAAAAAAAAGTAATAAAGATTTCAATGAAAAATATCAAAAAACAAAACAACTACTTGTAGATATTCTTCAAATCAAAGATATACAAATAGATTTCAAAACAGATAAAGTAACCTATATTGAACAAGATGCTAATGGCGATGCCTACGAAGAATTGCCCTTACACCAACTAGCCTCTGGCTATCGAAGCCTAATCGCTATGGTCGGCGATATGATACTAAAACTATTCCGAACTCAACCAGAAATTTTAGACCCAAAAGAGTTAGAAGGAATAGTTATCATAGATGAATTAGATTTACATTTTCATCCAAAATGGCAAAAAAGATTGCCTCAAATTTTAACCAAACATTTTCCCAAAATTCAATTTATTGCTTCTACGCATAGTCCAATTCCATTTCTTGGTGCGCCAAAAGGTAGTGTGTTTTTGACGGTCAACCGTTCTAAAGAGGCAGGTATTACAGTAGAACGCATCAAACATTTAGAAGAAGAAATTCATAAATTAACCCCTAATCTACTTTTAGACTCTCCTATATTCGGCTATGCTGATTTATTCTCTAATCGCTTTCGAACCAATCATAAAATACAAACAGAAGATACTGCCAAAGAAGTAGAATTTAATCGACAACTAGAACAAAGTTTTCTAAAAGAGTTGCCCAACGATAAACAAAACCAATTAAGAAAATTACTCAAAAAGAAGTAGCAAATGCGACTCATCACAACCAAAGATGCAAATACACCACCACCTTCTTTAGTCAATGAAAAGGTAGAACAAGAACGAATTGCTATTCACCAAGATTTAGGCAGTATTTCAGAAAAAATCTACAAAGGCGAAAAAATAACTATCAATGATATTAGAGACCCTTATCATGGTGAAGAAGAATACAAAATAAGGTATAAATTACGTCGATTATTTCATAATAAATGCGCTTATTGTGAAAGGATAGAATATAAACCTGATGTTGAACATTATCGACCTAAGAAAAAGGTGACAGGGAATCAAAGAAACAATCACGGCTATTTCTGGCTTTGTTATGAATGGACAAACTTACTACCTGCCTGTCGTGACTGCAATAGTGGAAATGGTAAGTGGAATAAATTTCCAATTGCAGGCAATCGAGCAATCACTCCCCCAATGACAACTACAGGAAATCTAGATTTTGATAAATGCAAAGCAAATAATCCATACCTTCAAAGTGAATTGCCTTTATTATTACATCCAGAAGTTGATGAACCTACCAATTTTCTAAAGTTAGAGTGGAACGGAAAATTATCTGCTTTAAATGGGAATAATGGAAAAGGTCAAACTTCTATTGAAATTTATGATTTAAATAGAGGTAACCTAATCAAAGCAAGAAAAGAAATAATCGATAATTTTAAAGAGGGTATTTTACTTTTGTTCACTGGTTTTCGTCAAAGTTATATCGACGAAAATATTTTGCAAGAATTTTTAAAAATATACCTTGCTAACTTTGAGTCAAAATCTATAACTTCAACGCCTCACTCGTTTGTTTTCTTTTTCATCTCCCAAAATTTCCAAGATTTTGTTACTGATAATTTTCCGAATTTTTCAAACCTCGAATTTCAATTACTAATTGAATCTTTCCCTACTATAACGTAACTCATATCTCCTTCAAATACCCTGGGTCATTCACAAAAAACTTAGTAAATTGCGACAACTCTTTCGGTATTTTCAAAGGCAATACCGCCTTCTTATCCAACAATTTTGGCTGTTCTTTTCCCTTCTTTCGCTCCACTAAAACCCGATGCGGGGCTTCTTTTTCCACCACCATAAATTTTAAAGTATTATCCACATCTTTTACTTCAAAAAGTAGATAATCCCAGTCTCCCGGTGTGTTGACTTTCACAACTTGTTGGGTTACTGGCAGCGCAGCTTCATTAAAAGGAATCCAAGTCGATTTTCTTTGAAAAGCAAAAAGAACTTGCCCTTCTTGTCCGTCCTCCTTCAGGGTTTTAGCACCAATCATCCGATTATCGCCGATATAGTATTTTTCACTAGTCGTACTCCCTATAAAAGCAGTAACCAATTGATTTTTGTGACCATCCCCTTCTAAGTGTAAGGGTTGATTATTTTGTTGAGCAATTAATACCGACTTAGGGGTATCATGATAAGGCAAAAAAGTACCTTTCAGAAAAGCTTCGCCCATCATTTTTATGGGATGTTTAAAATCCAGTTCGATAAGCGGATTACTGCGATATAAAGAAGGGGCAATACCAGCAGGGTCCGCTGATAAATTATCGGGTAAAGTAAAAATAGTCAGTTCATTGGCATTTAGGTCAATCACTCGCTTTTCTGTTCCTCCTAGCGTACTTAAAGTCGCATTTTGTAGCATCTTTCGCCCCACATTTCGAGGAAATTCATATACTTCTACCAATGCCTGTCCATTGGCATAGGCACGTTCTAAATGGTCAAATCCTTTGCGAATATCTAAGACTATTTGTTCTCCTTTTTCAGAAAGCGCATTGAGTAGTTTATGATTTGATTTATTGGTTAAAATCATTTTAACACCTACTTTTTCTATACCAAGTTGAATAATTTCATTTTTCTTTTTGTGAAAATATTTTAGTTCCCCTTTGATATCTGCAATGCCTAAATATTCTCCAAAAAATTCGGGTTCTATGACTGCATTCGGGCGAATAGTACCATCATTTAAGGTAAAAATTTCTTTCTTCGTTTCATTAAAAACAAAGCGGTCAGTTGCGGTTGCCATACTCCGCAAAATAGCCCCATCGACCATTAAAACATTGGTATCAATAAACACAATCGTATCTTCGCTTACTTCTTTCAAAGCATAGGCAGATTGAGTTCGCAAGTCCATATATCGACTACCACTCGTCCCTGTGCTTTTAACTAATTCTTCGTGGTCCATCTTGACATAGGAATCAAAGTTAATTTTTACTTTTTCTCCATCACAGGTCAAACACTCCCTTGTTTGTCCAGACAAGGCATATTCTCCACCCATCGTTTTAAAAACTTCGTAGCGTTTTCCATTCTTGGTCACCGTTTTAGCATGCTGAACAATTTGCTCATCATTGATTAAAAAAGGTTGCAAAGTAAGTTCTTCCACAAAAGTGTAGGATTTAAAACCAGTCAAGACTTGTTGTAAAATCGTACCATCGCCAAAGACAATATGCTTCTTACCTAAGCCCGTAATCTTCTCTCCAAAAACACTAATAGGATTTAATTGGTTATCAAAAACCACTTTTCCAACTTGAATCAATTTCAAATTAGGGCTAACCAATAAATTGGCTCCTTTAAAAGCTAGTGATTTTTTGCTTTGTTTACCAACTAAAGAAACCAACACATTATCCAATAAAAAAATGGGAGACGCTAGTTTATTGCCTTCAATATCAAACCAATTTCCTCTTTCATTTTGTCGATAAAAACTATGGGTATTCGGTTCAATATAATAGTCTGCCCAATTAGCTGCCTCTTGTATCTGTTTATTTTGATAATCTCTTACCGTTATTCCTTTTGCCGTTTGCAAAATGATTAACTCATGATTTTTAGGAACAAACACTTGTTGTACTTGTTGCCCATCCACTTGATAAACAGCAACTTTTTGATTTTGTATACTTTCTTTGGTGAAAGCACGAGTCTCGCCTTTAGTCCCCCAAATGACTACTAAATCACCAAATGCTTGCATATAAGTACAAATCATCGTGCCGATTTTCTTGATAGGTGACGGAACAGGCTTATTGATAGAGATTGCGGCTTCTTTCATATTTTTCTTTGATTTTTTGTTGTTTCAAATCAGCTCGCTGCTGCTTATAGGTTTTGGTCATGATAAACACCAAACGGTTAATCGCTTCGGCAAAATCATCGGTTTCTACAAATTGGTCTTTGCCAAAAATTCGCTCCATAAAAGAGGCATAAGGGTCTCCTTTTGGTTTAAGATAGATGCCTTTTACGGCAATACTCCCCTCTTTCCGTCTGCGCTCAATTTCTGAATTTAAAGCTTCGGGAATATGAATACCTAAAGAGGGTTCACCATCTGTAATTACAAAGATAGATTTTAAGAAAAATCGTTTAGGATATCTTGCTTTTAACTGATTAGCAAAAGTCTTGATTCGTTCATGACAGCCAATAATTCCTTCGCTCATATTCGTACCGCCAATTCCTCCATACCGAACACCTTCATAATCCAACCGAGCAATCTGTTTTAAGATTCGAAATAGTAATGACCGATTGGTATAATCATTCGAAAAATTGACCGTTTCGATAAAATCTGTTCCAAAAAAATGGAAGGCATCGTAAGATTTTCGGTCTTCTAGTCCAAGCACCATTAGGTACAAAATTTTGAATAAATTCCGCATTCGTTTATGCCGCATAGAACCTGAGAAATCCAAAGCAAAGGCATTTACTTGTTCGGCATCTGCTTTTCCTGACCGTACTCTTAGCGATTTCATCACTTCACCCCTAAGCCATTTATGTTGGTCTTGGGTTGTTTCAGGGTCAAATTCAATCCCATCATGGCTATGTCGATAAGGGTCAAATTCGGTAGAGGTCTGACTAGGTAAAGCCATCAAAAAAGCTTGTTGGACAAAAGGAATATAAGGGCCAATTTCTTTTTCGATGAGCAATAATTCATCTAACCATAACTCCAGCTTTTTATCATGCTTTACATTGCCTTCCAACATCCCAAATTCTTTCATTCGGCGCAGTCGGTATTCGCCTTTATGCCGAATAGAAAGTAGCTGTGCTTTAGCAGCTTTGTCCCATTGTTCTTGTAGATGTTCAAATTGAAAAACGGGTACCTCCTCTACAAATTTTTGCGTGTCGGTTAATGTTTTTTTAGCGTATAAATAGTTGATATATTTTTCGAGTTTATTTCGCTCTTTTATCTCACTTTGTTGTGTTTTCACAAATTCGCCATCCAATGTTTTCGCACTCTTATAAGGCAAGACATTCCACTGTGGCACTAATTGAGTTGCTGCTTCTACCCAATGAAAAAAGGGACTAAGCAGTTGGTTCGCAAAAAATTGCAAATGCAAATTCCACCTTTTGAGCGTATGCTGTTCCAATTCTTGTTGCTGAAAAATATTTAGACTTTCTTTTGCGGAAGCTAAAATTCCAAGTTGTTCTTCAGTTGTAAAGTCGTACCATTTTTGTGATTCATCGGCATACCAATTAGCTATTGGTCTTGTAAACAGAGGTTTTTTTAATTCAACTGCACCAGACTTACTTTCTTTGATTCTATCTAAAATAGATTTGTCGCCAATCGCTTTTTTAATGGTTGCTGCCACATCTGTTGCTCTATCCACGCTGTATTTAAAGCGGGTATTTTCTAATGGAAATGCGGCATATTTATTTTCAAAATAAGGATCAATAATTTCTTGAATTTTCATCCAATTTTTTTCTAATTTAAATAAATTAAAAAAGGCAAAAGCCATTTCTTTCCCAGAATAAACCGTCTTTCGATTACCTATCGACCGTCTAGAAATAGCAGGATAGCCATTTTCCAGAATAAACCGCAAAGAATGATTATAAGTCTCCCAATAAGTACGCACCTCAGGATGTGCATTCTGAATAAGGGTTTGCTGTTCTACCGTTGTCATGCCATTAAAATAATAGACTTGAAATTCGGATTGCATCAAATCCCATAACTGTTCGGAAGGCAACTTTTGGTCAAACCCAGCAATAGCAATTGTTTGCACCAATACCTTCGTAATTTCTTTGAAGGCTTTTATATTTTTTGCTTTGGTATCTTTTAGAAATTTGGCATAAAATTGAAAATATTGCCAGAGCGCAATCAAAGGCAAAGGCTGTTCTGCCATGCCTGTTTCTCGCTTTTGCGTAGCAATAGTCTTTAAAAATCCAACAAAAGGAAACTGCTCCTTCATCAATTTCAAATACAATAAATAAGGCTCAATGTGGTCTTTTTCTAAACGCGCAATTTCAGATTGGGGAATAAAAAAACCGTTTGGTTCAATCGTATTTTCCAATTTATCCCATATGAGCGTAGATTGTGTATATTCAGGATGGAAAATAATTTTCAAATCACCATTTCCCTCAAAATCATCTTTTTCGTAAACGCCCTCAAAACGCTTTCGATATTTAGTAGAAATAGGCGATTTATAGTCAAATGTTTTAATCCCAAATCGCCAATAATTATCGGCTACTTCTGCTGGCTGAAAATCAATAATTGAATATTTTTCTGGATAGTATTTACGCTGTAGTATTTCCCAAAACTGTTGGAGATTGGGTGGCAAAGGTTTGCCGAAATGAGTGGAGTAGGCTTTGTTCATATGTTTGGTTTTTCTTATCATACTGCTATTTACGAAAGAAAATAGAAAAGGATAATTTTTTTAGATAAAATCAAGGAGGAATTAGATTAGGGGTAGTTTGCGTACAAGGTAATAAAAAATGTTTTCAACTTTTTTTCTTTTTCTTAGAACAAGTTTAAAAAATCGACAAGGTAAATGAATTTGACCACTAGATAGGATTCGACACGGATTTTCTTTTGAAAATACACGGACAGAACGTTTTCTTTACTAGGCGTGCTCTAGGTCGAGTACTATCACGGCATCTGACCTAGAACACATCTAACACAGTAACCGTTCTAATCCGTGTAAATCTCGCAGAGATTTCCGTGTCGAATCCTACCTAACATTTCGAATATTATCTAATTCGTATTATTACTCTAAAATTTACTCGATTAATGTGTTTTTCTCTTTAGGCTGCCCATCCGCGTTGCGGTTCATAAAAAATAAAGATGCCTTGCATCTTTATTTTTTATTCATCCAATTTTCTGCTTCGATTATCGAAAAAAGCAACAATATTTCTAGCAAATCGAATATATTGGCAGTACAATAAACTTAAAACCACTTAAATATGACAACGAATCCAAAAGCAACCAAGAAAACATCGACCATAGCCGACCAATTCACTTTCCAAAAAGAGCCAACTCATTTCGAGCAAGATACCCATATCCACGTACAAGGCTTGGAAATTAGTAAAGTCCACGTCCTAGCAGGTGAAACGCCAGAGCAAGATATAATTGTGGTAGAATACCGGGAAAGTCCCAATCTCAGTTTTTATGATGCAGATGGAAAACTCGTGGATATTGACCACTATTTACCTGATGAGTATAAAGCCGCAGATATGTCGGGTGCAGATACCATCATCAGCAATTTACGAGGATTAAATATCAACAAGGCAAAAAATAAAAGTGATTTTAAAGAGCTGCTAGAAGCCACTATGATTGCAGGGCAAAATGACTTAGCCAATGGTTTAAAAGCAAAACTTGGCTTTGAAACTTCCGCAGAAACACTCAAAAGGTTTTATGCTCAATTTAATATTAATTCAAGTGATGATGTCCAAAAACAGATAGGCAGACAGTTTCGCAATTTCTACCATTTTTTAGAAAGCTATATCCTTTTACAACAAAGGTTTCAAGGTGGATATATCCATATTACACCCAACGACAATGTAATCATTACCCCTTTAAATAAAAGAAGTGGCTTAGCGGTGATTATGGAAACCAAAGATGCCGAAAATCTACTCTTACCGCCTAATAAATGGACGATTACCCGTACCCACGACCTAGCCACTTTTGAACAAGCATTGGTCTTTCGTTCAGAAGATATAAAATCCTTTTTCGACACCGCAGGCGACACAGAAACAAGAACGACTGACCGCTATAAACTATACCATACGCACGGCGAAATTGCCATTGACAGTTTATTGGACAACACGGATAACTTACTAAAAGTCAGCCTAGTAAACGATTGTTTTCAAGTCTTGCATTCTGATAGTAATATTATAGTAGCCTTGAGTAATGAACGAGAAATGACCATCATCAATACCCACAGGTCTATCGTGCCACATAAATGGCCCAAAAAGATGATATTACCAGAAGAAATACAGTGGATGCGAGTGGATGAAAATCTGAGTACTGCTTTTTTACAAAATTTAAACGGAGAAGTCATTGTCTTTGATATAACGGGGGACCATCCCAAAGAAATAGCTCGTTTTGGTGCCTATGCACCGGGCTATGACTTAGACCAAGCAGGCAATTTATTAGTCAAAGAGTTAACCGAAAATAAGTTAGTCAAAGTAGATACCAATGTCATAGAATTAGAGATACCTTACGAGCAGCAAAATTTGGCGAGTGTCTTAGGGAATTTGTCTCATTTATTTAAAGGACAAAGCCTTTTCACCCAAAAGCAGTTTGCTAAAATAGTTACAGAAGAAAAAACTAAACGTACCAAAAAACGCCTTTTGCCAAAAGCATTTGAAGGTGCAAAATATGATTTTGAAACCAATATAGAACATAAATTAGTCGAGGCAGGCAATGACTACGAAGCCTTGTTAAAAATACAAAATCAGATTGCAATTGCTCGACAGAATATTGCCGAAGAATTAAACACGGCTGCCGAAAAAGAAGGCGTCTTTTTAGTAGGGCAACGTTTGCAATCCACTATTAATACGATTATTGGTCCTGCCGAAAAGCGAGTTAGGGATTTGGTAGAAGAATCACGGGCTGCCATTATTTTGCAAGAGACGAAAGCGTTTCAGTTGCAGATTCAGCGCATGACGGACCCTGATGGCTATCGAGAAATATTAAATACCGTTCGTCAATTTAATGAGGAATTATTGGGCATGTTAGCAGAAAATCGAAATACGGTTTTCAGTGAATTTAAAGTCATTCAAGAAGAATTAGACCATACTTTTTCGGAGCAAATTGCAAAGGATGGCACGGCATTACAAGCCTTCATCACAGGTGAAATCAAGCAGATTGAAACCGCTATTGAAAACACCCATGACCCACGGCAATTAGAAATTTTAATCAGCACTCATCCCGCTGCTTTAGAATTGATGTCCTTATTAAAACAGCCATTCATTCTACAAAATATAGCTAAGGAAAGAAGTTTGTCTCCTGCGGGCATACAGCAACGTTTGCATAAAGCCGTAGCAGAAAGGAAATTAGCACTCCGAATAGAAATAGAAAAGAAGGAAGCAGAAAAGAATGCCGCCAAACAGCAATTGGCATCAATGGTACGCGCAAGCATTGACTTTTTTGTCAAAAATCACTCAGGTGGATTTGCAGATTTAGAATTATCCAATAATGCAACGCACAAGCAAATTTTACGAGATATTCTAAAAGTAGAACGGACCTTTCAAGACATCCGTTTAGCCATTGATTTAAGACGAAGACTGGAACGAAAGATACTAGAAAGAAACAGGGCCGACTTAGAAAAAATGGTCGCCTATGAAGGCAAATATGCTTATATCCAAAACGACCCAGATTTGTATGTGGATATGGATTCTAATATTCGAAATTTTCCTAATTGGAATATGGATATTATAGAAAAGAAAGGCGCTTTGGATACTTATTTAATCACCTTTATCAGAGATTCCGACTTACAAGTATATCGCCCTTCTACGACCGATAATTTAAAAGCAGGTAGAGCCTTTGAAATAAAAGAAATGGAATACGATGCTTTTGCTTCGGACTATGAAAAGTATAGTTCCGCAGACTATTCCTATGAGTTTATCAATGCAGTTTGGAAAATTGCCATTGGTTTAAATAAAGCAAAAAATTTCCCTCAATTCGAGCAAGATAGCTTGAAGGCGATGTTACCAGATACCACGATTGGTCAGAAAGCACTACGCTGTGCCTTAGAGAAAAAATATCGAGAACATTTGGAAAGAACGAGGGTTCGAAACGTTCCTAAAATTGCTCCTGAGTTTATTGATGAAACGCCCTACTTTCAGCATAAAATGCAAGAGTTTATCATCAAATCTAAATTGCAGTTGGTGAACGGGGCAGGTTTGATTTTGTTATCTGGTCCACCGAGTACAGGTAAATCTGCCTTTTTGAAATTCATTGCTTCGACGATGAATCGAGAATATTTTGAGCACGCAGCAGATAAGTGGCAAACCAAAAATAGTTTGGTGACCGCCATTAAATTTGGGGAGTTTGGTCCTTATCAAACACCTGCGGGATTTACCAAAGCAATCACCACACCTTATAGCTTGGTCAATATCGAAGAGGTCAAAGAATGGCCTGAGGCGTTAAGAAAGTCTTTAAATCCATTCTTTGCCGGTAGCAATATTTTTGAAGCGCCTGATGGAACACGCTATCAGATTGGTGATAATATTTTGATGTGTGCTGCTGCCAATTTGGGGTCTATGTATCGACAAGA
>CALLVC010000001.1 GCA_938010785.1 uncultured Saprospiraceae bacterium | reverse complement strand
AAGGAAGTGCACTTCCGAACCGCAAGCGGATGGGATGCAATTGGGATAATAGCCGTAGCTATTAAGCCCGATTTTCTAACGACGAGTAGGCGAAAAAGAACGATTATTAAACTGTTAAATATTTATGTCTTGAGCCACTAGATAGATTTCTGATGTATGATTTCTGATTTAAAATTTATGATTTTTGCCAACGCTAACAATCAATCAATCAACCAACCACTACTCCTTCATCTCCCCATAAAGCCCCTTTCCTGCATCATAGTATTTATCCCCTTCATTCCAAAAAACAGACGTATTGGTATTCCCAATCAATCGGCAAGAATAAACATAAGCCTTAAAAAATTTGGTCAAATAAGCATAATCCAAAGTAGCAGGTTCATCGCCCGGTTGGTGATAATATTTATTAATTTCATCATCAAAAGCAGTGAAGCCTAAACTGAAAGTCGGAGCAGGAACGCCTTTTTTGGCAAAATTGACATTGTCCGAACGGTCAAATAAACCTTCTTCGGGAGCCGCATCTTCCGCCGCATCCAGCCCAAAAGCCATACAAGCTTTTTCAATTAAAGGTTGAGCACCCGTTCTAGTCAAACCTATGATAGTTGCTCGACTGGTATCATTATATCCTCCATTATCACTATTAAAGCAATAGACCACTTTGTCCAATGGAATAGCTGGATTATCCGCATAATAAGCCGACCCCAATAAGCCTTTTTCTTCGCCCGTAAAAAAGATAAAAATAGCAGAGCGTTTGGTTGGATATTTAGCTAAATTTTCAGCAGCCGATAAGACCGTAACACTACCAACTGCATTATCCCTTGCTCCATTATAAATAGTATCTCCTTTGGCATCAGCCCGTCCAATACCTACGTGGTCATAATGCGCAGAATAAATAATGTATTCATTTTTCAAAACAGGGTCAGTCCCTTCGACCATTCCCACCACATTATAGGTTTTGAGGACTTCTTCTGTGATGCCTTCTACTTTTAATTGGGCTTTTAAACCATTACCCGCCTTCAATTTAGCGATGGCATCAGGGTTAGCTGCATTTAACCAAATATAAGGAAAAGCTTCCCCTTTGCTATCATCTACAACTGTTTGTGGTCTGGTGAAATAACCCGTCAAAAAATTCCAAGGTAGTTGCACAGAACTATAAAGTTCAATTAAGGCAGTTGCCCCTTTTTCTTTAGCCAATTTTTGTTTTTCATCTCCAGAGAAAAACCATTGTTGGGGATTGTCTTGTCCTTCGTAACCAGCGATAACGACCACAATTTTTCCAGTTACATCCGTTCCTGCAAAATCTTCAGCGGTGCCTCTATTTAAGAAAAGTACTTCTGCTTCGGTGTCAATATCTGCTCCTTTTAATAGGATGAAATCTTTTTTGTAGTCCATTTGCTCGGCTGCAAAAGAGATGGTACCTGATTGAGGAGGCGTTATTTTTTTCATGGGTACTGGCTGAAAATATTCCTCCAAGCCAGGAACAGGTTTTACCCCATAGCGCATCATGGAAGTCGCTAAATATCTAGCAGCAATATTTAATTCAGGGGAAGGAGTATTTCTTCCTGCCATTTCATCGGAGGCCAAATAATAAATATGTCCTTTGATGGTACTGACATCAACTGTTTCTTCTGTCAAATCTTGGTCAGTCGGCGTAGCAATGGGAAGGGAAACGTCCTTTACGGTTTTACAAGAAAACAATAAAACGATGGCAAAAAGGGAATAAAGTAACTTCTGCATGATTGAATTTTTGATAAAGCTGGCAAATAAGGGAGTAGGAAAAATTAAATCTACCTAAAGTTAGAGTTTTAGCAATAGTAATCCTTTTAGTATAAGTGATTGGAGACTAGTGATTAGTGATTGGATTAGACGTTGAGTCTCAACGCTTAATCCAATCACCAATCACTAGTCACTAGTCACTTTGCTACCTAAGTTTCAAAATGCTATTGGTTATTTATTTGGGTAGGTTATATTTTTACTACTCCCTAAATTCATTATTTTGACAAAAGTACTATTTAGTTGGCGAGTTTCTTAATCGAAATTATTATAAAATCTAAGGTATTTCTTAGCTTCACCAAAAAATAATACAAAACGAAAAATTATGTTTAAAAAAATCGGACTTACCTTATTACTTCTACTCGCATTAATTATCGCTTATTTTGTCTTTTGGCCCAGCCCAATTGAACCCGCAACTTGGGATGCTCCGCAAGCACCAGAGTTAACGGGGCAATACGAGAAGAATGATAAACTAGCTGCCTTAGAAATCTTACACAAAGGAGCATGTAATAAATGTGAAGATATAGCGGTCGCTGCGGACGGCAAAATGTATGGTGGGCAATTGAATGGCGATGTTATAGAATTTGATAAAAACACCAGAAAAGTATTGGCGAATACGGGAGGAAGACCGTTGGGCTTAGATTTTGATACCTTAGGCAATTTAATTGTCGCAGATGCAGGAGCGGGCTTATTATCCATTAATCGAGCAAGTGGAGAAGTGACCGTATTGGTAGATGAATTCAATGGTAAAAAACTAATTTTTGTCGATGATGTAGAAGTTGCCGCAGACAACACCATGTATTTTTCCGATGCCTCTGACAAATGGGGCTTTCACGATAATGCCTTAGATATTTTAGAAGGTCAGGGCAATGGTTACTTGTATAGCTATACGCCAGCTACCAAAACGACTAAAATGTTATTGGATGATTTGCGCTTTGCCAATGGTATTGCCGTAGCCCACGACCAGTCCTATGTATTGGTCAATGAAACAGGCAGGTATAGAACCCATCGGTATTGGCTAAATGGTCCGAAAGCAGGTACTTCCGATATATTCATAGACAATTTACCCGGTTTTCCAGATGGTATTTCGCAAGGAGAAGATGGACTATTTTGGTTGGCAATAGTTTCGCCACGAAACAATGATTTGGATGCGATGTCCAATAGTGTTTTTATGAAAAATGTAGTGGCTAAAATGCCGAAAGCCATTCAGCCTAAACCAGAGCATTATGGGTTTGTCTTAGGCGTTGGGAGTGATGGGAATATCGTTTATAATCTACAAGACCCATCAGGAAAATTTTCAGAAAATACGAGTGTGCAACAAGTAGGAAAAGATATTTATATCGGGTCGCTATATGAGAATGGAATTGGGAAAATGGCGATTCCGTTTTAGTGGAGAGCAAACATGAGTCATCCCTAAATTTGTTAGTCAGCGTATAGTTTGAAAAAATTAGGGATGACCTGCTGGTTAGGTCATGTTGACCGACACCTCTTTTTGCTCGCCTCTGGCGAGTATAGATTAAGGATAACTAAAACAAAAAAGTTTTTTACATACACTTGCCAGAGGCAAGCACCATAGAAGTGTCGGATTACAAATCCTAACTAGCACCTGTTAGGTAACTGTGGTGCTAGCGGGCAAAAAATAGTCCCAACGGATTATTTTTCCAACGGATTATTCGTTTAAATCAGGGTACCATCCATTGCCCTTTCCATTCCTCCCCAACAAAATCAAACGCAGCCCGTCGATGTCCAGCCCGCTGCAAATGCAAGTATTCCAACCGATTAATTACACAAGTGACGACCGCAAAATTAGCGTAAGCATATTCCGTTTGCGCTAAGTCAATTTCAGGAACTTTCCACAGGTTGGGCAAATCATCATCCGCGTAGGGTAGGGGCGTACTAGGTGCTTGCTGCGTCCCATACGTTTTGCGCCCATAGGAAGGCAGTGTTTGCCATTTTTCGAGCGTTAATTCATTTTGATGATGAATAGTCGCTTGACCATATGCCCGTAATTGAATATTTTTTTTAGGATGGTAAAACAGCCAGCTTAAGGATGGATTATTGGTAAGTTGTTGGATTTTCTCGCTGCGAAAATCAGTATAGAAATAAAGTAATCGGTTTACGATATCCGTTTTTCTTAAAACGACTGTTCTGATTTCGGCGGTTTGCTGATTGGTTGTGCCGATAGTGGCTAAATGAAGTGGGTCTTTTTTGTCGTTGGCGCCTCTGATTAATAAGCGCCATGTTTTTTCTAGGAGCTCTTCGAGTGTAGGTGTATTCATATTCATATAAGAGAGAACATTTATAGTTTAAGTTAGTTTAATAAACAGATAGTAAACTAATTGAAAATTAAGACCTTTGAAAACATTTGAAAGTATTTAGGGAGTGCCGATTGAGTTGTGAATTGATTGAAAATTAAGACCTTTGAAAACAGCCTTTAGTATCCTAGCAACTTACTTTATGTTGTGAATTGATTGAAAATTAAGACCTTTGAAAACAGAATACAGCACGATAGTTTGATTATCAGTAGATTATGAAGTTTTAAAAGGTTAAAAAATGACATCTTCTATTATTGGAGATGTTATTTTTGTAATTTTTAGAATAATTCTAGCTGAGGTCGAGGTTTATCGGGAGTTTTTTTAGTGAGTCCAATATAATTTTGGATAAGTCCGAATTGTTTGTCAGTAACCATAAGAATACTCACATGACCTTGAGGAGGTATCAATTTTTTTATTCGATTCTTGTGAACATCTGCCAATTGCCTACTTGGGCAATCTCGAATATAGACCGAGAATTGCATCATCGTAAATCCATCTTTTAGCAGACTTTTTCGAAAACCTGATGCTTATAATGGACATGATTTAGCAGCATTCTTAAAACCTTATGCGGAAGATGTGAAAGTTTATCAATTCCCTAACACTTTGCAATTTGAGGGAAAGGAAACCATGCGAAAAAATTACCAGTTCCTAGAAAAGACGCCTGACTTATACTGTGAGTTAGTGAATAGAATCGTGGAAGGAAATACGGTGATAGACCACGAAAATGTAACGGTTGATAAAGATAAACCATCATTTAAAGCGATAGCGATTTATAAAATTAAAGATGGAAAGATAGCGGAGGTTTATTTTATACCGTAAAATCTTTATTTCAAATAGACTATTCAAATTGGGTAGTACACTAGACTTTATTCGGTTCAAGGTTCACGACATACGGTTCACTGCCTACTACCTACTTACTTCCCTTATTCACCCTATCAAAAATAGTAATACTACCTGCCACCGCCACATTTAATGAAGTTTCACCTGGTAATACAATCAAATCGTGGCATTTATTACTCAGCGCATTTGGGAGTCCAGCATCTTCTGACCCTAAGATATAAATGGCTCGACTCGGATGTTGATACGCTTTAATAGGGATAGACTTATCACCCATTTCGATGCCGACTAACTGACAACTATAAGGCACACAGTCCAAAAAAGATTCCAACGTCGCATACTGAAACAAAGGAATTTTAGACCAGACTTTGAGTACATCCGAACTTTTCTTTTTATACCGTGCCCCAATCACAAAAATAAAGCTGGCACCATAGATGTAGGCAGTCCGCCAAAGGGTGCCAATATTGTCCCAAGTTTTGGGTTGGTAGATACCGATACCGAAGTAACTTTCTTCTGCTTTGTCCCATTTTCTTTTCATAGATACGAAGTTAGGGTAATTCTCTTAAAAAATAATTTTGGGGTAGCTTCTGGTAGTTAAATCGAGTATATTGAGCTTTATTATTATCAAAAATAATCTCCATCTCAAATGAATACTAAAATTGTATTCGGATTGCTACTAACCTATTTATGGGGCATTCCGCTAAGCGGGCAATACAAAACCTTTGATATAAAAGGGGAACCATTTACCTTCATCGGTAATGAAATAGAAATGTCTTCAGATGGTAGACAATTATATTTACTCGAAACAAAAGGAGGTGCCTTTCATACCTCCTTATGGGAACTAAAGGGCAATACTTACCAATACCGACAACTAATAGAGCAATCTTTTATTTTTGAAAAAATGGAAGTATCGGAGGATTTTAAGCGAATACTGTTTGTCGGAAATACCAATAATGTAAATCAACTCCAAGCTTATGCGAGAGTCGTAGAACTTCAAGGAAACAATATTGTGCCATTAGGTACTTCGATTATGGAAGGGGAGGTAACAGGTAACTTTGAGGTGAGCTAATTTGAATTTTCCAATGGAAAATTCAAATTAGCTCACCCTTAAAATCCCTTTGTCGAGGCGACATGAATGAACGATTCCGTAGGATGAAGGTTAGGGGAACCTTTAATTGAGTGAACCGTGAAACGGATGGGTTAGCGCCGAGACTAAATATCAAAAAACTTTAGAAACACTGTATTACTACAGTATTTCTAAAGTTTTTATACATTTATAACTGTTCCTCCGAGCGTCCGCTTCGCGGGCTCAAAACCTAAATAAACTTTTGTTACACAGTAGACTCTATTCGAGAAGTTTTCTTAAGGACGACCGTAGACCGTATGCTGAAAAATACCAGTATTTATATTTTATTAGCTGGAATAGTATCTTTTTACTAAAATTTAATTTAACTTTATGTATTCTTATCTTATACCACTTCAATTTTATTGAAAATAGCGCTAAAAAAACGCTTTTTCAACCCAAAGTATAAATTCCTACAAACTTAAAAACGACGAACGATAAGTCCGTCAATCAACCCGACTGCATCATGCAGACGGATTTTGACGAGCCTATTATTTTGCCGATAGCTAAAAATACCCTCCGTTTTCCCTTTTTAAAAATAGATAAATTATGAACAAAATTTTACTACGCTTATTATGTTGTTGGTGCAGCCTGGTCTCTCTTGGTTCGGTTAACGCAGAGGTAACCCTTAGTCCACAAAATGTTAATTGTGATACTGTAAATTTTACAGGAGGCGGAGGACAAATAACCTTAAATAACTTAACTGCACTAAGTGAAAAAATCTCCTATTTCGGGGTAGCAACCAATTGGCAAACGATAATAGCTTGTGATGGAGATTGTGCCACGACCCAAACCATTCCCAATTTACCCGCTGGAACTTACATCGTTAAGCTATTAATGCTTGGAGAAGGTGGTGCGCTTTGTTTTAGAGAAGAAGAGGTCGTTGTCACGGAAAATACAGGAGGGATTTGCGATGGTAGTGGAGGAGATGCCGATGGAGATGGCATTTGTGCAGATGCAGACTGTGATGATACGGATGCTTCAGTTGGAGCGAGCCAAGTTCCCGGGACGAGTTGTAATGATGGCAATCCTAATACCAATAATGATGTCATACGAGCCGATGGCTGTACTTGTTTGGGGACAATCGCATCAGGAGGAACTGCCAACTGTGATATCGTTACTTTTTCAGGAGGAGCAGGACAATTTACCTTGAGTAATTTACTCGCACAAAGCGAAAGGATTGAATACTTTGGAGCAGAGACCAATTGGCAAACAATAAATGCCTGTGAGGGGAATTGTGCCGATGTACAATCGGTAACAGGTTTATCCGTTGGCAACTATACAGTCAAATTATTGATGATAGGAGATGATGGGACCTTTTGTTATCGAGAGGAAATAGTGGCAGTGACCGCAGATAATGGCAATCCTTGTGATGGAAATGGCGGAGATGCCGATGGAGATGGCATCTGTGCAGATATGGATTGTGATGATACGAATGCCTTCATCGGGGCAAGTCAAACCCCAGGCACCAGTTGCAATGATGGCAATCCAAATACCAATAATGATGTCATCCAGCAAGATGGATGTACTTGTTTAGGAGAAGTAGATACAGGTGTTTGTGCAGGTCGAGGCGGAGATGCCGATGGCGATGGCATTTGTGCCGATGAAGATTGTGATGATACCCAAGCGAATATTGGCATGGCTCAAGCCCCAGGCACGAGTTGTGATGATGGCAATCCAAATACCGACAATGATATCATCTTGCAGGATGGTTGTACTTGTTTAGGCGTAATTGATGGAAATCTTTGTGCCGAGCGAGGAGGAGATGCAGATTCCGACGGCATTTGTGCCGATATAGACTGTGATGATACAAGAGCAGATATTGGCGGCGCTCAGGTACCAGGGACTAGTTGTGATGATGGCAATCCCAATACACTGAATGATATCATCCAGTCGGATGGTTGTACGTGTTTAGGAGAAATTGACCCAACTTTCTGTGAGCAGCGAGGTGGTGATGCCGATGGCGATGGCGTCTGTGCGGATATAGATTGCGATGATACGAGTGCGGATATTGGCGTTGCCCAAGTTCCAGGAACTAGCTGTGATGATGGCAATCCCAATACGGATAACGATGTGATTCAAGCGGATGGTTGTATGTGTTTAGGCGATATAGTGGATTGTGATGCGGTGACCTTTGAAGGAGGTGCTGGAACTATTACGGTCTCTAATTTAAGAGCGCCTATCGTAGAGTTAAATATTATTGGTGCGCCCACCAATTTTGAACTAATCAATATCTGCGATGGAGCTTGTAATTTGCAAGAAGTGATTTCCAATTTGGCGGCAGGTACCTATTCGGTAAAGTTACTCTTAGATGGGGCAGGAGGTTGTTATCGAGAGGCAGATGTAGTGGTCACGGCTTCTTTTGCGGCATCAAGTTCCAACCGAAATTCCACCGCAGTCTATGTAAATGGTTTTGCCAATCCACAAAATATTGAGTTACAATGGGTCCACAATGATGAACGCCCTAAAAATTATTTTGTCTTAGAAAAATCAACAGATGGGCAATTATTTGAGCCCGTCCAAGTCGTCAAGTCTCAGGATATCGGGGCGAATGTGGAGTCTTATAATGAGCTAGATGAACAACCACAAACAGGCGATAATTATTACCGAATCGGTACGGCATTTAGTGAAGGAGATTTCACCTATTCCGAAATTGTTCAAGTGGCTTTTACCCCATTAGACCAATTCGGTATTTATCCCAACCC